>JAQBZS010000426.1 GCA_027622115.1 Planctomycetota bacterium
TGGTCCTGCGCGAACGACATCACGTGGTACATCGTGCCGAGTCTGGTCGCTCACGAAGGCACGCTGTGGTCGATCGGAGGCCGTTCGGGTGTCGCAGCCGTCGCACTGCGAGCGGGCGGACGCGGCGACGTCACCAAAACGCACCGCATGTGGACGAGCCAAAAAGGTTCGAACGTCTCGTCGCCGATCATCCATGAAGGGCATCTGTATTGGATGCACGACAACCAAAGCATCGCCTACTGCGCCGATGCCGAGACCAGCAATATCGTCTATCAAGAACGCATCGACCGAGCCGGCCAAGTCTACGCATCGGCGGTAATGGCCGACGGCAAGCTGTACTACACGAACCGCTCGGGCAAGACATTCGTCGTCGCCGCGAAACCGAAGTACGAACTGCTGGCCACAAACGACCTGCGCGACAACGCAGCCTTCAACGCCAGCGCCGCCATCTCGGGTAACCGCTTGCTGATCCGATCGGATTCGTTCCTGTACTGCCTGGGTGGGAAGTAGCGATTCGCATGGGCCGAGTGAATTTGACGAACGGAAGAAGTAAGCTTCCGAGATTGCCAGTGAATACGACTGACTCAGGAGACGATCGATGCGGATTCTTCTTCGAACAGCGGCCTTGCTTGGTTTCGCCTTGGCGATTTTCTCGTCGGTTGATGCGGCCGAGAAGATTTTTCAGGCGGGGGCGGCGACAAGCAATATCACGCCGCCGCTCGGTGAGTTGATCGTTGGTGGCTTTCTGCCGTTTCCGGCGACGCATATTCATGACGAACTCCACGCGCGGTGCATCGTGCTTGACGATGGGACGACCAAGCTGGCCATCGTACTCTGCGACAACGTCGGAATTCCGCGAGAAGTTTTCGACTCGGCCAAGGCACAAATCCACAAGGCGACCGGGTTGCCCGCATCGCACATGCTGATGGCATCGACGCATACTCATTCGGCGACGACCGCGCGTGGGCCGAGCAAGGTCATCTGGGAAGACGAACTGACCGACTACCAGAAGTTCCTGGCCAATCGCATTTCGGATTGCGTGCGGCGAGCACTCAACCAACTCGAACCCGCACGGATCGGCTGGGGGCACGTTGACGAGCCTTCCGAAGTCTTCAATCGACGCTGGCATGTGACGAATCCTGATTTGCTATCGAATCCGTTTGGCGGCATCGACAAAGTGCGCATGAATCCGCCCCGAGGCAACGCAGCTCTGGTGCGTCCGGCCGGTCCGACTGATCCTCAGGTGTGGTTCATTTCCGTGCAAAGCAAAGCGGGCCGCCCGATCGCGTTGCTGGCGAATTATTCGTTGCACTACGTCGGCGGAGTGAAATCCGCAGACGTCTCGGCCGATTACTTTGGCTACTTCGCGAAGGACATCGAAGACAAACTGGGAGCGAAAGAGCAAGTCCCGGCTTTTGTGGGGATCATGTCAAACGGCACCAGCGGCGACATCAACAACATCAACTTTCGCCAGGCGACACCCAAGTACGAACCGTACGCAAAGATGCAGGAAGTCGCTCAGAAAGTCGCGGCCAAAGTTCACGAAGCTCACAAGCTGGTCGAGTTTCACGACTGGGTGGAACTCGGCGCACAGCAAGTCGAACTGCCATTGCAAGTGAGACAGCCCACGCCCGAAATGCTGGCGCACATCGCGCAGCTCAAGCCTGAAGAGGACGCTGCCAACGGGCCGAAATCTCGCGATCACATCTACGCAGACCGAGTCGGACGACTGAAAGGTGCCCCCGAGCAGATCTCGGTTCCGTTGCAGACACTCAAGATCGGCGACTTAGGAATCGGCGCGGTTCCGTTCGAGACGTTCGTCGAAATCGGCCTCGAACTGAAAGAGAAAAGCCCGTTCAAGAATACGTTCACGATCGAGCTAGCCAACGGTTCCTACGGCTACCTGCCGACTCCTGAGCAGCACAAGCTCGGCGGGTACGAAACTTGGTTGGGCACGAACTTCGTCGAATTTGAAGCCTCGACGAAAATCGTCAAGTCGCTGCTGGCGCTATTTGAGAAATCGAAGACGCCGGCGCCTCGTTAGATCGAGCTTGAGACGGAGGCGACCGGTAGGTGGCGGTCATTCGTCATTTGAAATTTGAGATCTGAGATCTGCCTCAGTGGTTCCCGTTCACTTCGGTCGATTGAACGCAGTCGACGTAGTAACGCCGTGCTCCGTCAACGGTTTCTTCGACCAGGCCGTGGATGTCGGTGTCGAAGCCGGGGAAACGCTCGTTGAACATGCGGGCGAATTTGAGGTATTCGACGATCGACGTGTTGAAGCATTCGCCAGGGATCAGCAATGGGATGCCTGGCGGGTACGGCGTCAGAAGCACGGCCGTCGCGCGGCCTTCGAGTTCGTCGATCTCGACTCGATCAATTTCGCGGTGTGCCATTTTCGCGAACGCGTCGGACGGCTTCATCGCGGGTTGCATCACCGACAGGTACATCTCGGTCGTCAGGCGAGCGATATCGCTCGACTTGTACGTGTCGTGAATTTGCTGGCAAAGTTCCTGCAAGCCGATGCCCTCGTAGCGCGGAAACTGCTGGCAGAATTCCGGCAGGATGCGCCACATCGGTTGGTTCTTGTCGTAGTCGTCTTTGAACTGCTGCAACGCGCTCAGCAGAGTGTTCCAGCGGCCCTTCGTGATACCAATCGTGAACATGATGAAGAACGAGTACAGGCCCGTCTTCTCGACGATGACGCCGTGCTCAACGAGATACCGCGTCACGATGGACGCCGGGATTCCCGACTTGGCGAATCGTCCCGAAACGTGCAGGCCCGGTGTGATGATCGTGGCCTTGATCGGGTCGAGCATGTTGAAGCCCGGCGCGAGATTTCCGAAGCCGTGCCATTCGTCATCGGCCTTCAGAATCCAATCGTCCTGCTCACCGATGCCATCTTCGGCGAGATGATCCGGCCCCCACACTTTGAACCACCAGCCGTTGCCCCATTCTTCTTCCACCTTGCGCATCGCTCTGCGAAAGTTCAACGCTTCGGCGATCGACTCTTCGACAAGTGCCGTGCCGCCGGGAGGCTCCATCATGGCGGCGGCGACGTCGCACGAAGCGATGATCGCGTACTGCGGCGACGTCGATGTGTGCATCAAATACGCTTCGTTGAAGATGTGCCGGTCGAGCTTCTGAGTTTCGGACTCACGCACCAAAATCTGCGACGCCTGCGATATTCCCGCCAGCAATTTATGCGTCGAGTGAGTCGCGAAGATCATCGTCTCTTTGGGGCGAGGCCGGTCTTTGCCGATCGCGTGCATGTCTCGGTAGAACTCGTGAAACGTCGCGTGCGGCAGCCAAGCCTCGTCGAAGTGCAGCGTGCCGATCTTGCCGTCGAGCATCTCTTTCAACGTCTCCACGTTGTAAACGATGCCGTCGTACGTGCTCTGCGTGATCGTCAAGATGCGCGGTATCCGATCGGGGTGCTTCGCCTGCGCCGCGCGCGCGAACGGGTTGGCCTCGATCTTCTTCTGAATGTTGTCGATCGAAAATTCTTCCAGAGGTATCGGGCCGATGATTCCCAAGTGATTGCGTGTCGGAGTCAGAAACACCGGCACGGCTCCGGTCATGATGATCGAGTGCAAAATTGACTTGTGACAGTTTCGATCGACGACAACGATGTCGCCCGACGCGACCGTCGAGTGCCAGACCATCTTGTTCGAAGTCGATGTGCCGTTGGTCACGAAGAAGCAGTGGTCCGCGTTAAAAATGCGCGCGGCATTCCGCTCCGAGGCAAACACCGGGCCGGTATGGTCCAGCAATTGCCCGAGCTCTTCGACCGCGTTGCAGACATCGGCGCGCAGCATGTTCTCGCCAAAGAACTGATGGAACATTTGCCCGACGGGACTCTTCAAGAACGCGACGCCGCCCGAATGGCCGGGGCAATGCCACGAGTACGAACCGTCCTGAGCGTAGTGGACCAACGCCCGAAAAAACGGCGGCGGCAACCCGTCGGTGTAAGCCCTGGCTTCGCGAATGATGTGCCGAGCGACGAACTCCGGCGTATCCTCGAACATGTGGATGAAGCCGTGCAGTTCGCGCAGGATGTCGTTCGGGATGTGCCGCGACGTGCGAGTTTCGCCATAGAGATAGATCGGGATTTCCGAGTTCTTGAAGCGGATTTCTTCGATGAAGGCCCGCAGATTCACGACGGCGGGATCAAGCTCTGGCCCCGGCGTAAATTCCTCGTCATCGATCGACAGGATAAACGCCGACGCGCGGCTCTGCTGCTGAGCGAACTGCGACAGATCGCCGTAGCTGGTCACGCCCAGGACTTCGATGCCCTCGCTTTCGATCGCTTGTGCAAGCGCCCGAATTCCCGAGCCAGACGTATTCTCAGTCCGAAAATCCTCGTCGATGATGACGATGGGAAACCGAAACTTCATTGTGGTACTCCGTGTTCTCATTACGCCGGGCATCGCTCCCAGCCGATGCCAAAGCGGCAATCCATTGGCGCGGAGAATACAAAACGCACAACCACATGGCGAAGCCCAGACCGAAAAAAAGTGCGGAGCACATCACGACCCGCGAAAACCACTCGAAAAAGCGTCGACGCTTCAACCTCGTCCAGCGCATCGAACCGCGTGTGTCGAGAGTGACGCCAGTTTGACTGCCTAACCAATGGTCTACGCAATCACTGCGACGACCGAGCTGGTGACGAAGCCGGGGTTGGAGTTCGAGACGCGGGTCTGAAACGAGACGGTGACTCCTGCAGCGAACGGGCCGACGGTCATCGAGTTGCTCGTGATTGGCGTGGAGTGGCCGCACTCCGGTTCGCCGGGGAGTTGGTATTGCAGTTCCTTCGTGGTGGCGTGCGCGCCGCCGGCCGGGTCGAGCGTGACGATCACAGTGTGATCGGGCTGCGCGACGGCGGACAGGATCGGCAGCTCTTGAGCTTGAGCAGTCCCTTGCTCGGTGGGGATTTGAGACGCCGCCGCGTCCCCTTCGGGCGTGCCGACGGGATAGGCTAGCATCCACGACTGATACCAGCGTTTGTTGCCGCGATCGGTTTTGCGATCGGCGGTGCGGAGCGCGCTCTTCGAGTTGGTCACGTCGCGTTGTCGTTCGGCTTCGGTTTTTTGTTTGGCGATGGCCAGGTCGATCGTCGCGGAGAAATCGGCGACGCCCACCGGCGCGCCGAGATAGTCCAGCGTCAGCGCGGGCTTGGGGGGCACGGCGGCCACGCGGGCCGCATTCACGTCGGTCCACAACGGCAGGATCAAGCGCGAGCGGCGCAGCGTGCTGTTCTCGGATCTCGGATCGACGCCGTAGATCGCATCGAGTTGTTCCTTCAATTCGTCGTTGTCGTCGAGCAGCCCGTCGATCAGACCCGGCACGCGGATCGCCAGGTTCTGGAGCTTGTCGAAGACCGTGTGCTTAGCCGCGAGCGCGTCGGTCAGATCGTTCTCCTTGTTGTCGCGCGTCTGAGCCAGCGTGGGCAGACTGTCGGTCAGCGTGCCATGTTGCGTGAGGGTGAGATTGTTGATCTCGAACGTCGGCTGCATCCACCACACCGCCTGCGTCGCGACCGCGCGTTCGTAAGTGATCTCCCAATATTCGTTAATGGCCGGCTCCGTGAGTGGTAGCCACGTTCGCCAGAACGTGAGCGAGCGACTGAAAACCCACGTCCTGGCGAACGTGGCAACGTCGTGGTCGCACCGCCGCGCGTCCTGAAGACGGCTGGGGACCGGTATTAGATTGTCCAATTCCTCCGGCGCGTGCAAGCGGCCCCGTTAAATACTGACACGCGCTCACCACGCCCAGCCACGCACCCGACACGTCCTGACCACCAGCCGCCGTGTCTGCCCCACCGACCGCCGAGTATCCTCAGCCAGCCGTCCCGGATGCCCATCCAGCCGCCGGATACCTTGAAACAGCCGTCGCGGAGGTCCATCCAGCCGCCGCATGACCACAACCAGCCGTCGCGGAGGCCAGTCCAGCCGTCGGATCACCCCAACCAGCCGTCGCAGAGGCCCGTCCAGCCGCCGAAGAGGCCCGTCCAGCCGCCGGATGACCCCAGCCAGCCGTCGCAGAGGCCCGTGCAGCCGCCGTATTTGGACGTTACAAAGCCCGACAAAACCACCACAACCCAATGAAACACAAGACATTGAGTCATTCGTTAGTCGCTGGCGTCGGGTCTGTCACCAGCTTCTGCCTTGCGACAAATGACTCTAAAAATGACCGCCGCTTCTTGTCCTCATCGCCAGCCAGTTCGCCGTACACAGCCTAGTACGGGTGGGCCGATTGCGTCATCACTTGGAATTGGGCGGAAGCAATGACTAATTTCCCGCAAAGAATCAAGCGCGGTGGTCTCGTCGAATGCCGTTTGGTGTTCCGTGATAGGCCGCGCGTGTGTTAGCAGCAATCGAGACGCTTACCGCCTAGTCCTGTGCTAGGCCGCACAAGGAATCCAGGAGGTCGCATCATGCCGAAGGAATTGAGGGCTCGTGAATTGTCCAAGGTCGTCGAAGGTTGGCTGGCAAAAGCTCCGCTGGCGATCCCGCAGTACAAACGGGATGGCAAAGGGATCCGCCGCTGAAGCCAGACTCGGCAAGCCCCTCAGGCG
>JAQBZS010000427.1 GCA_027622115.1 Planctomycetota bacterium
GCAATGTCTTCCACTGCGGAACAAAACCTGCGCCAGACTTTCGGTCGGTCAACACCAGCTTTTTAACAGCCCAGAGCCAGCCCCACGCTCTGGCGAGCGTGGCTACTAACTTATCGTCGTCACCGCGCCGCGAGGGCTCGGGCTTCGGCGACTTCTTGAGTGAGTTTGGCAATCGTGGATTCCAAGCTGAACTGCAACGCGTCCATTGCCGGGTCGCTTTCCGAACCGCGATCCCGCTTGGGCGCCACTTCGATCGGCTCGCAGATCTCCATGATGACCTTCCAACCGGTATGCACTCGCGACGCGTCGGTCAGGTCTTCCTCGAAGCGTTCCACCGTCTCCAGAAAACGCTCGGGTGGGCTGTCTCCGCGCAAGTAATTCGGGCGGTAAAACGAGAGCTGTTGTGCCAGATAGCAGTCGGCGAGTTGTCGCCAACGGCGGTCTCGTTCAGCCTTACCGACGTCTCCACCGACCATGCCGGACACGATTTCCGAACGCAGCCGTTTCACGCGGCTTACGACATCCGTCGATTGTGTCTCCTTAAGCCACTCGGTTTCGAGTGGATGCAATAAGTGGTCGATCAGTCGCCGAATTCGGTGATAGATCTCGCCCGTGCCGGATTCGCCGAGGTATTCGATCTCCTTCAGAGACAGCAGTGTTTGTCCGACCTTTTCGATGCGGGCAAACAGCGGCAGTTCTTCGTGCGCGTGCCATGTCAGCCGGTGTTCGATGTCCCGCAGCACATTGCGGACGGCGGTTTCAACGTCGCCCAGAAAGACATACTTCAACGCGACCGGATGAATCACGACCTTGCCCGCCGACGTCTGCTTGTCACGCTTCTTTGCGGCGCTGCGGGCGATGAACGCCGTCCCGTCCATCAGGCTGCCCAAGTGCCCGTTCGTCCGCGAGATCACCCCTTCGGGAAAGATCACGAGCGGTCGGCGCGCGTGTTCCAGGATATCGATGGCACAGTTGATCGCGGTTCGATCCATGCCTTCGCGGTAAATGCTGAACGCTCCGAAGCGCCGGGCCATGAAGGCCTGCATTCGGTCCTGTTTGAAGATGTGCCAACTGGCCATCGTATTGAGCATCGTCCCCGCCGCTTTTTGCAGGAAACCCAGCACCATCGGGTCGCTCGGCCGAGGATGATTCGGAGCAATCACGATGCCGTGCCCCTGCCTCATCGACTCTTTTAGCCGATCGATGTGCCGGATTTCGTGTGCGACGATGCCATTGGCTTTGCGGTGATAGCGGGGTAAATACCATCCAAACAGGATTGACCACAGCTTACCGTTGTGTGGTGGAATGAATGTGTATGGTTCGTCGAACACGACTCGTTGCATTGGACTATTCTCGATTCGCTCGAAATTGGCTCTTACTACAACGAGGTCTTTGGTGACACGAAGCCGCTCAAACGAAAAAGACTCCCGACGCCAGGAGAATCTCAATTTGCCTTTGATTCTCCGATCTCACCACGAACCCATTCCCGAAATGACTTGAGTAACCGAGTTTCATCCATTTGCATCCGAAGTGCGAGGAATCGGTTGATCACTTCCGCGGACAAGAACGGGAACAGTCGACTGTGTGTGTTGACGGAATACGCAGCGTTTTCATCGACCAGCAGGATCGCGACCGTATCGTTGGCGAATCGCCAGATCTCGGGAACTCGCAATGCCGAGTACGCGCCCATGCGAATCCGAGAGCTGCTCGCCAAATCGACTTCGATACCCAAGTCCGGTGGCGGATCGATTGCCAAGTTGATGTCGTCTTTTCCACGAATGTCGGGTTCGTGATCGATATAGAACGACTCGTCCGGCTCAATGCCTTTTTCCAGGTCGGCTCGGTTCAACGTCATGTCGCCGAAACTTCGTCTTGGCCGCTCGGTTTCTTCCGTCAAAGCCACAACGAATTGACCCAACAATCGACAGCAGTTTCCATGTTTGGGTGAAATCGTCATGAATTCGAGCGTTCCATTCGAATAGCACAACCGGAGATGGCGACCTGTCAAGGCATCCGAAATCTTGAGGTAGGCGTCCCAGTCAACGCCGGGCAATACCGCCCGTTCGCCCAAGGGCGGCGAGGATTCCGCCTGTCGATCGGGTGCTTCGGAAAGCAATGCTGTCATCAATTGGCTCCTGAATTGGGAATGCCCAGGATGGCTGAGGATGCATTATGTATCAACAAGACGACAAGAACGCGCAAACGCCGTGGGAGTTGTCAAACCTATCGGCGGCGTTGCAGAACCACCAGAGGACGTAGGACGTGTGCAAGAATTACTTGAACGTAGGCCGGAACAAACTCCGCGCAGCTCCGGCAGTCCGTGCCGGAACTGCGCGGAGCTTGTTCGGGCCTATTGTTGCTTCCGCCGGGACGGCCATCGCCCAATTGTCCAAGAGTTGTAAGCCGCGACGCGTAAGCGGCCGGGCACCGAGCTGTGCCCGAGGCCTTACGGCCAGCGGCTCACCCACAAAACCCACAACTCTTGGACCATTGGGCCATCGCCAGTGCCAATTGTGCTGGTTAGACTCGGCTGCATCCCGACACCAGCCAGCCATCCTTTGGCAATTCATGATCAAGGCCCAGCCGACCAAGCATGCTCACCCTGTTCTTCCACCTCTCCGACAATTACCTCATCGGAATGGCCGTCTGGCTGGTGCTGGGCTTTTTCAGCCTGTGGGTGCTGCTGAAACTCCATCGTCGTTGGAAGGCGACTCGGCGGCGAGTCTTCCCCAACGTGTTGCTTTCTCTGTGGATGTTGCTGGGATTATTCACACTCGGCGAAATCGGCTTCGCACTGTTTTACGACACCACGGACGCCTTCAACATGACCAACGTTTCAAAGCGTTGGTTCGAAGTCCATATCGACGGAGTACGCCAAGCGCTTCCGGTGGGCGGCGGTGAATACGCCCTGTATCGAGACAACGTCGAATTCCCGAAGAAAGTCGCGGACAACCAGCATCACATCCTGTTCATCGGCGACAGTTTCACATTCGGCCACGGCGTCGCGGACATCAATGCCCGCTTCAGCAACCGTGCCCGCAAACAACTCGACGCGTCGAATCCCGGTCGATTTTTAGTTTCGAACCTGGCCGACGCCGGACGAGATTTGTTTTGGGCCGACAAAGTTGTGACTCGCGTGCTCGACTCCGGATACAAAGTCAACACCGTGGTTTACGTCTTATGCCTGAATGATATCGAGACGTTTCATCCTCGGTTTCAGACGTACTACAACGACATGGCCCGCAACAATCCGAACTTCATTCTGTTCCGCGATACGTACTTTCTGAACTTTCTCTACTTTCGAGTCAAACAGTTCACGATGCCTGAAGTCCGCGGGTACTACTCGTTCGTGGCCGAGTACTACGAAGGCGACCCGTGGAAGCGGATGTCGGTTTTGCTGAAAGAGTTGAAGGATCGGTGTGCGGCGCACGGTGCCGACTTTCGAATCGTGGTGTTTCCGTTTCTTCACGATCGTGACGGCGAATACGACTTCACCGCCGCACATCAAGCCGTCGTCAAGTTTTGCCACGCGACGTCGATCCCCGTGCTCGATCTCGGCCCGGAACTGCTGCCGCACCTCGACGAGGGTCTCACGGTTAACCCATTCGATGCGCATCCGAATGCACGCGCCCATGAACTCGCCGGAGCCGCCATTACGAAAAAACTATTTCGAGACCTGATGATGCCCGAATCGAAAGGCGATTGAAGAAGGCCATCACCAGTCGCGTGTCATCGGTTGCGGTCGTGCCGCGTCGACATGCGCGAAGGAAAACAAGAACATGACACACCACCCGCATCACGCCGCGACTTTCTCGCCGGTGAATCCCACCGTTGAGTGTGGCCGAGCGCGGTGCGTCCTGCCCGCACGCATCGGTCCCGAGCAGTTGGGCCAATGCGATGCCGGAAAACCCTCCGCCTGTGTTTCCAACCTCTTCGTGCTGGGCGGCCAGGCCGACGAGGAGGCCGTTCGAGATGCCGGCTCGACCGTTCTGGTTGATGAAGGATTCGAGGTTCTTCACCCGGACGCCTGGCGTCATGCTCGAGAATTCACCAGTCAAGAGCGAGGATTCAACACCCTGCCCGCAGCACGCGCTAAGTGCAGTGCATCACCTCCGCGCACGATCCGACTTCCGACGTATCTTTCATTGTCAGTCGGATGACAGGCGCTGACTGACTTCGACCCATCGGCGTTCGGCCCAACGTCGGTGGGTTATTTCATTCTTTGCCGCAACACACGTGCTCAGGCAGGCACGGCGTTCACTTTTGTCAACACGCCGAACAATCGCTCCGGATCGCTCAATCGAATTCCATCGCGTGCGCATTCCGCAGTGCGGAGGAATCGGGACGAAACGCCGTTGCACGTCCTTCGTTTCCGAGTGGACTCTGGACCGTATGTCTGAAGCTTCCCATTTCACTCAACTGCCGCGAGCCGACCTCTCCACTCGTGGACTCCCCCAGCAATGGGCCGCGCCGCGCTCGCTCGTCTTGTTGGTCCTCGTCGCCTGCGGTTACGCACCGATGCTGTTCGCGCACGGACAAGTGCTGTGGAGCCGCGAGCACTACCAGTTCTTTCCGCTGCTGCTGGGCGGGGTGGTTGTGCTGTTCTGGTTGAGACGTGATGAATTCATGCATGCCCACGGCGTGATGCACCGCGACATCAAGCCGGAAAACATTCTTGTCGGCGAAAACGGCGTCGTGAAACTGGCCGACTTAGGCGTGTCGGTCGCTGTGGACGATATCGGTCAAATGACGGCGACCGGTCATGTGGTGGGCACGTGGGACTATATGTCGCCCGAGCATCGAACTCGTCTGCCGATTGACGAGCGATCCGACCAATTCGCTCTGGCGGTCGTGGCGTACGAGATGCTGACCAAGAAACGTCCGTTCGGTCGATTCAAGGCACCGTCGCAATTGAATTGCGGGCGAACGAATTCGTCGCAAAATCTCGATTGCCCGGCCCGGTGTTGTTTATCTCACTCATATTTTTCTTGGCTGGACTGGCGATCAATTCCCCGATGCTCGCGGCGGTTTCCGCGTTGCTCACATCCGGTGCATGGCTGCTGAAGGCATTTGGCTGGAGACAAGCCTTCGCCTGGCTGCCACCCTGGATGATTTTATGGATTCTCATTCCGCCGCCGAATTCGCTGGACATCAAATCCATCAATTGGTTGCAACGAGTCACCGCGTCCGCCGCAAGCTTGTGTTTGGACGTGTTCGACTACGACCACCTCATGACGGGTGTCATCCTGGAATTGCCGAACGCGAAGTTCTTCGTGGATGAAGCGTGCAGTGGAGTGCATTCGCTGCTGGCACTTGTCGCGGCGACGTGCCTGTTCATTGTGTGGGCCAAACGCCCGGCAATTTCCGCGATCGGCTTGTTGCTCGCCGCCGTCTGGTGGGCGGGTTTCGGCAATATCTCGCGGATTGTCATCATTACCGTCGCCTACAAGCAGTGGGATATCGACTTGGCAACGGGCTGGGCTCACGACGCCGTTGGCCTGGTGACGTTCGCGATTTCATTCGGCATGTTGTTGGCCACGGACCGACTGCTATTCGCGATCTTCGCGCCCGTGGACGACGCGGACGACAATCGCATCTGTCGCGTTTGGAATCGCTGGATTGCCGGCAACTGGTTTCCGCTCGACGGTCTTGACGCCGCAGATTCGAACGATCCATCGCTGCGCCGCACTCGCACGCCACGAAAGTTTCCGTTGACGACGTGGTGCTTTGCATTCGCGGTGGCGATTTTCGGCGGGCTGCAATTTGCCGTCATGGCCCTGCATCCCGAACTGGATACCGGCGGCCACGAGAAATCGTATCTCGCCATTTACGAACAACTCGACGCAGAGACGCTTCCAGACAACGCCAACAATTGGAAGCGATTGAAGTACAAAGTCGAACATCGCGACTGGGACAACACACTCGGCAAATGCTCGCAGATCTGGAATTACGCCAGTGAAAAGGGACAGGCCCACGTGGCGCTCGACTATCCGTTTGTCGGCGATCACGACTTATCGATTTGCTATTCCAATCACGGCTGGCAAGTTGCTCGGGAGACTCGATACGCGACAACACCGGACGGGGCAGACAACCCCTACGTGGAAGTGCAATTGAAGAACGCCACCGGCGACAACGCCGTGCTGTTCTATTCGCTGTTTGACGAGCAGGGTCATGCGATGACTCCGCCGACCGGGCAATTTTGGCGAGACCTGATCTATCGCGTCGAACGCAGCCCGCTGATCACGATCGCCCAAAACCGGGGCATCGTGTCGCGCGGTCGTCGAGTTCGCTCGTATCAATTCCAGATGTTCCTGCCAACGGATCGTGCGTTGCCCGACGAAGATCGAATGGAAGTCCGCGATCAGTTTCTCGGTTACCGCGCCGCCGTCTTGCGCGACTTCCTGTCGACTCGCGATTCCATGAACCGAGTCGAGGTGGAACCATGATCGTCGTCCGTCTGTTCCGGCGATGTGCGCGAATGTTGGGCCAATGTTTCGGCTTCGCCCGAGAATGGTTCGTCAGTCGGCAGGGCAAGCCGTTCCTGCCAGGGTCGCCGGCCGTGTTCGTGGTGCTT
>JAQBZS010000428.1 GCA_027622115.1 Planctomycetota bacterium
TCCGGCCTCAGTTTTTGCCGGGGTTTAGCGAGGCCTCCAAAGGGTCAGACCCCTTTTTCAGATAGCTTCCACTAAAGGCAACCACGTGACGCGGATACGCCGAGAGACCACCGCCACCGCCATCACGATCTGCGGGGTGGTGATCGTGCTGGGTTGCACCGCCACGGTTTGGCCGTCGCTCGGAGCGTTGGGTTGGGGGATTCTGGCGGGGCTGGCCATCGTCGTGCTGGGGGCTATGCTGTTTCAGCGTCGCGTTTCAACCACCGAAGCCGACTTGGAAAATCGCAGTCAGGAATTGCGGCACAAGCAGGGTCGCCTGGAAACCGATCAAGACCAGCTTGATGTCTTCCAACAGCAGATTCGTCGGCAATTGGACGAAGAAGCCGCCGCCTTGGAACAGCGGGCTCGCGAATTGACCGAACGACTGGCCAATGTCGAGCAGTGGATGGAGTACCCACGATCCATTGTGCGGAGCGGCGCGGACGAAGTCGCTCAAGTAGCATTGACCCAAAAGGACCAGCAAGTCCTCAAGTTGCTCGAAGTCGAATCCGAACGAGTCTTCGAATACGTCCGCACGAATCGATACACCGAGGACAACAAGTTCAATGCGAAACTCGTGCGCGAGGACGTTCTGGATCTTATCCGACGCATTGCCCGCATTTATCGCCCTGAAATCGAAGACCCGTTGCTCGAAACCAGTATCGAGCAGATCGTCCGAGCCACCGGAAGAGCCACGTTTCATCTGCTGATTGCACTCGACCAACTGCCCATCAACGTCAAGGACTACAACCTGGCGAGCGTTTATGGATATGTGCGGCAGTCCGTGAAGGCGTACGGTGTCTATCAGAAAGCGTCTCCGTACTTGAGCTTTTTGACTCGCGGGATGCATATTGGGCGGATTGCGGCCGGGGCGAATCCGCTGGTCGCCGGAGCGTGGTGGCTGGCCAGCGAATTGGGAAAACGGGGCGGCAAGGCGGCCGTCGATAAGCTCGTGCATCAACAAGCGATTGGACTGCTGCACCAATTCGTGCGAATCGTGGGCTATGCGGTCGCCGAGGTGTACGGCGAGGATTTTCGTCACCGCGACCCCAACTGGATCTATGGTGCCGAACTCGCATCAACGGCCAGTCGGTTTCCGCTGTCGCGAGAGAGCCTTGGGAAAGCACTTCGCGAAGTTTCATTACTCGATTTGCGCAACGAGTATGACCGCGTCTACTTGTATCGCTGTCTGGCCGAGCACAAATCGCCGGACATGAAATTGTCTCGACCGGCGAATCTTCCGACGGATCAGCAGCAGGAAGTCGCGACCCGACTGGAGTCGTTCCTCGGCCAGCACATCCACGGCAAGACGAAAGCCGTGCTCGACAAGTGGCACGAGGACGTCACGACGCGCTTCGACATCCACGTCAACGCGGGCACG
Organism: Planctomycetota bacterium; assembly: GCA_027622115.1. GTDB lineage: Bacteria > Planctomycetota > Planctomycetia > Planctomycetales > Planctomycetaceae > JAQBZS01. The sequence goes on from JAQBZS010000428.1 coordinate 1,421, forward strand.
ACGGCGGAACCGAGTTCTCTGCAAACGCGAGTGGAAGCTGCGGCTCGCACGGTGGCGGCTTTTCTACTGCACATCAAACAAATCGAACCGCAAGAACTGCCGGCGGTTCTCAACGGGCTGTCCTTCCTTCGCGGCCTCAATTCCGAGGAACGCGAGGCACTGTCGCGGGCCATTGAACAGGATCCGCCGGCCGAATTCGGCACGCCCGATCTCGATCCTACCGACACGTTGACCGACGAATTGCTGCAAGAACTTGGACGGCTGCAGGCCACCCACGGCGACTTCGACCCCAACGTGGATCAGTTGCTGATCGAGGCCGGTGGGTATTTCCGTCGCGATTCCGCCGCGATGCGGGAATTGCTGGACGAACAGTATCGCGATGTGGTGGCGCGGCGCGTGGCGGACGGGTCCGTGAAACGCTTGGACGGTGACGTGGCCCGAGCAATCCTGGAGTTTCAACTTCCGTCCGAAGAGATCCGAGCCATCTTTTCCAAGGTCGAACTTCAAACGCATCGAGCGGCAGAGGCGATCGACGAGCGAGTCTTTTTATTGTTGTCGGACCAGAGGCTCTTGGTGTTTTCAAGTGCGGATGCCGCAACCGCGCTGTGGCAGGCGGACGCAACTCACCCGGCAACCATGACGAGGGTTCGCGGCATCCTGATCGATGACTGTCGACTTGAAGGAGGTCGGTTGATCGCGGACGACGCGGACTCGACACATCGAATTGCCAACGAGACACCCGCCCGCGTCACAATTTCGGGCACACTGGGTGTCGCATTCGAAGGGCACTTTCAGGCGATTGTCGAGAGCGCTGCAATCGATCGATGATGATGTTGCCGACGGCCAATGACGATTCGATTGAACGACGACCAACCGACTTTGCGGATTTCGAGGAGGTGCGGTTGGAAGCTGCGGATGTCCTCGGGCGAGGCCTCGTCGATATCGACAATATCACCGCTTGGATTGCACAACTTGGAAAGTCGCTCATGAAGACCGCTCGAATTGCCGGACTGCCTCCGTTCTTCACACACGTGATCGGGTCGCTGCCGCGTCCTCTTGCTGTTCGGCAATTGTTGCTACGCCGAAGCGAATTTCATCCGGACCACTTCCAACAACTGCTGAACGACTACGTGCGGTTCGCGATTCGGTTGCAGGAACAGGCTGGGTTGGATGTCGTCAGCGACGGCGAATGGCGTCGCTCGCAATACATTCGCGAGTTTCTGGATCGCATCGGCGGGTTCGAACGGTGCCGAAAATTCGAGCATCAGGGCGAAGTCAAATTCACGGACGTTGTGGTTCGCAAAATCCCCAAAGCGGATCCGGTGTTTGCCGAAGACGCGCGGTTCCTGGTTGAGAACACGGATCGAATCACCAAGTTCGCGTTGCCGAGTCCGTTTCTCATCGCCGTGCGGAATTGGCATGAAGACTACAGCCGCGACGCCTATCCCACGCTGCAACATTTGCTCAACGACTTGGCGGAGATTCTACGCCGCGAAGCCGAAGCTCTGGTGGCTGCGGGCGTGGACATCATTCAGCTCGACGACCCGGCCTTGACGTATTTCTGTGACGAGCGATTGACGTCCGGCGCGTTCATTCACGACGAACGCCTGCGTCGCGAATGGGACATCGACCGGCAGTTTCCGGAAGCTGCAACCGCCATCAATCATGTTGTCGATGGACTCGACGCGAGCGTGCATCTGCACTGCTGCCACAGCGTCTACAAACGTCAAAGCGACGTGGTCGGTGATTACAAGCCCATTTTGCCGCGATTGGCGGATGTGCGTGTCGACCAAGTGAATCTGGAATTCGCCTACCCGCAAACGGGTGACGTCGGTGACCTGGAATTGCTGCCGGATCACCTGAGTGTGGGAATGGGCGTGGTGGACGTTCGCAGCGATGCGTTCCAGACCGTGGACGAAATCGAAGCGATCGGATCCGCCGGCGCGGCGATCATTTCGCCGAATCGCATCGCCCTGAACCCAGACTGCGGCTTCGCTCCGGATTCCGGCGAACCGCCCACCATCGACGAAGCCTTTACGAAGCTCAGCCGCCTGGTCGAGGCGGCACACCGACTGAGAGACAAGATCTCGTAGGAAGTTCGTTGCAGCGACTGGTTGCAGTCAAGGACCGCAGATTGCCGTGGACATCACGAACGCGATGACTTCGTCGAATCAATGAGTCGTGCGAGATACTCTCCGCAAAATGATGTCGCAACGAGAGGCGACGAATTCGCGAAGCACGTTATGATCGTCCCTCAATTCAGCGTGTTGACCGATTTGAGGAGTGATTTGTGACGATAGCGAAGTCCATGGATATCCACTTGGCGTACGGCAACGGGCGGGAGTTTACCTGCGCCATTGATGCGGAGCGTGTGGCCGTTGCCTTCAGCGGTCCGGCTCCGAATCCGGAATACCGCGAGCAACTCAGGAAGCAACTCGGTCAGCCGCTCGACTTTCCCGCGCTGCATTTGTCCGTGATTCCCGAAGATCGCGTCACCATTGCGTTGGACCAAAACACTCCGTGCGTGGCTGGCTTGATTGCGGAGATCTGGCGGGTTCTCGAAAACCGCGGTGTCCCGGTGGGTAACGTCACCATTGTGCAGGCGGTCGGTGATACGACCGCGGCGGCCACCACGGACCCGCGGGCGGAGATCGCCGAGGACGATCGCGAATCGATGCACTGGGTGATTCACGATCCGGCTGGAAAAGATCGTTGCAGCTATTTGGCGACCACCAACCACGGAGAACGCGTTTATCTCGCCAACGAAGTCGTCCATGCGGATATCGTGATTACCGTCGGCACGGTGGGTTATGACCCGCTGCTGGGATTTCGCGGGACGAACAGCGTGTTGTATCCCGGATTGGCCTCGGCGGATTCTCTGGCCAAAACCCGAGGCCAGGCGCAGCGCGAGTTGGAGCCCGAGGACGAACGACCGCTGCGACAGACGATCGACGAAGTTTCCTGGTTGCTGGGGAATCAGTTCAGCGTGCAGGTCGTGCCGTCGACCGGAGGCGGCATTAGCGACGTGTTGGCTGGTGCGTCGGACGCCGTGTTCAAGCGAGGTTGCGAAGTCTGGAAAGAACGCTGGCTGCTGGATCTGGACGAACGTGTGGACAACGTCGTGTTGGCGATGGATGTTCCGGCGGCCGAGACGAGTTGGCAGTTGATCGGGGCTGTGATGGAGTCCGCGTGTCGGATCGTTTCCAGCGACGGCCGCATTGTGGTGTTGAGCGACGCAGCGATGGATCTGAGTGAAGGATTTCAAATTGTGCGTGGATGCCCGGATGCTCGCGATGCCTTCAAGCCGTTGCGATTGGAGACACCCGCGGACGTCGTCCCCGCGACACAGTGGGCCAATGCCGTGGATTGGGCACGCGTGTATTTGCTCAGCGGCCTGGACGCCGATGTGGTCGAGGATCTCTTTGCCACGCCGGTGGATTCGCCGGACGAAATTCGACGCTTATTGCGAAACGGCGGCGACTGTGCGTTCATCGCGGCCGCTCAAAATGGTTACGCTCGGGTACGATCGGACTGAGACCCAGTGGGCTGCTTTCCAGATTCGTACACGATTGAGAGCGAAAGACACGCATGGACGATCACGTGTTGAGCCAACCCCTGCGATGGAAACGAACGTTTCATTGGCTGCACATGTGCCGCGCGTTCCGCATCGCGCTGGACATTCGCAAGTTGCTGCTGTTGATCGTCGGCATTGGGCTGATCGACTTGGGCAACCACACGACCGCGATCTTGTTCCCCGTAGAACCGTCGAAAAACAGCGTCGTGAACAGCACGATCTTGACGCGTTACGACAGCGATTTCGTGCATTGGAACAGCGGCGAATTGGCCACCGATAAAACAGTCGCGGAAGTCGTCGGTGACTTCCCGGTTCACCCGGGCGACACGCTGTTGCAAGCCGTCAGCAATTGGCCGGTGGTTCTACGACCGTTTCGCGAATTCGTGGCACCGGCGGCTCGGCTACTTGGTCACGATCAGACCTGGATGGGTGTGCTGGATGCCCTGTTTCGCTTGCTGTGGTCGATCATCATTTGGTCGCTAGTGGCCGGCGCGGTGACTCGCATGGCGGCCGTCGAGTTTGCGAACGACGAGCGATCCAAAGTCCTCTCGGCCGTGTGGTTTGCGGTGACGCGATTCCCGGCCTACGCGATCGCGTTGCTCGTCCCCACGCTGGTTGTGTTGTTGTTGTGGTTGGCTGGGTTTGTCGGCGGGCTGATGGGTCGGATTGGCGGAATTGGAGACGTGACGGTCGCGATTCTGTACCCGATCGGCATGGTGTTGTCGCTGATCATGACACTCATCGTGATGGGCATGGCAATTGGTTGGCCGCTGATGATCGCCGCGGTCAGCACGGACGACACCGATGGATTCGATGCGTTCAGCCGAGCGTTCAGCCACATCTACAACCGGCCGTGGAATTACCTTTGGAATGTGATCATCGCGCTGACGTATGGTTCGGCGGTGATCCTGTTTGTCGGGATGTTCGGGACACTGGTGGTCCATTTCACCGACCTCAGCGTCGGTTCGGGAACCGGCCAAGATCGCATGACACAAATGCAGGCCGAGGCGCCGATTTTCCGGGTCACGCAACCGCGTTCCGTTGCGGCCAAGACCGATGTTGGCAAGATCGATGCCGCCAAGTCCGTCGCCGTCGATGCGCCCGTCGATGCGGGGAGCGATTCGGAATTGGAAACAGTCGAAGTCTCCGCGATCTCCGTGATGTTCACGAGCTTGTGGCTGCGACTGTGGTGCGGGCTGATGGTCGCGTTCGTTTTCAGCTATTTCTGGTCCGCGTCGACGATCAACTTCTTCCTGCTTCGGCAGAGTGACGACGGTGCTCCACTGACGACCATCGCTCAAGACGATCCGGACGACGACGAGCCGCTGCCCGCGGCAAGCGAGGAACTACCAAGTCGGGGGTAGAAACTGGGGCTTACGTATTTCAGATTTGGCGGGTGTTCGACGTGGAATTCACCAACAACGCCAAGCGGTCTTGTCGCATTCCATCAAAAGCCCTAACACAGCCCGCACCACCGACCAGAGCGCTGGCTAGGGTGTTGAAAATCTGGGATTGACCCGGTGATCTGCGGCTTTTCGCATGTGCAGGTTTTGTGTAGAG
>JAQBZS010000429.1 GCA_027622115.1 Planctomycetota bacterium
AGGATCCTCAGGAATTTGTCCGGCATGTTGGGTCCACCGAACCCCACCGTCGCGACCACGACCGGCAGCTTTGGCTTCTCAAACTCCTTGCGGACATCGTTGATCAGATTCACCAGGTGCTTTTCGTATTCCGCGATCGACTGCTCACTGCCGCTGTCCTTATGCCCTTGAAACCATGCAAATCCGGCGATTTCGTAGCCCTGGCCTTTGTAGCCGGGAACGACCTTGTCGATGTTGTCCAGCGTCTTGCGGACGCCCTCGACCATCAGCTTGTATTCGGCTGATTCGAATTTGTTGTTCGGGTCGGTGCGACCGCTCGATGGCGGGCGAAAATCGAATCCGAGCGAACGGTTGCCCTGCGCCGTCTTGATCAGCAGCACCTGTTGATCGTGGAACGTGCCGAGCACGTAACCGAAGCTGACTTCCGGACCAATCGACTTGCCGTTCGAAGTGGCACTCAGCGGCGAGCCCTTCCCGCCTTCGGCAAGTCGAGCCTCCTGGAAATAGACGTCATTGCGAACCGTCCATTTGCCGTCCTGATCAATCAGCCACGGAAACTTGCCTTCGCGTCTGGTGACCGCTTCGAGATCGCCATTGCCGAGCAGGTCGGTCTTTTGCATCCAAAACCGCGGCGGCGAGGCTTTGCTGCCAGAGATTTTGAACGCGTAGCGGTTTCCCGGCTTGAGAGTGACGTCTTGTTGGATTGGCTCGCCAGCGGCTTCGCGACGATAGACCTCTTTACCGTCGAGTTGCATGACGCAGAAAGAAGTCTCGCCGAATCCGCAGTGCAATCGATAGACGCCGTGCTGCGGGACTTCGAATTGCCCCTCTGCCACCGGCTTGTCGGTCGGTGTCCCATCGGGCAGGAAGACGCTCAGCGACGAGGTCTTGTAGTTGCCAACTTTGTAGATGCCAAACGGGCCATCGGGGACAGCGGGATCCGAGCTGAGATAAACGCCGGTGTAGACGTTCTTCGCTCCGCTGATGTCACCCATTCCGACCATGTTGGACTGGCCGGCGAGAATGTAGACCTTGACCGGCTTCGTCGCATCACCCGGTTTTCCGTCGGGATTGGGGAGTTGGGCTGGGACGTCCGCCGCTTGAAGGGAAGTCGTCAACAGCAGCAGTGCATACAGGCTCAATTGGGGTGTTGATCTCATGAATCGTCCGGTTGGAATCTCGTCGCGAAAATCGCAAGCGTTTCGGAAGGGAGGAATCCGCAAGCCGAATTCCGGTTGTTAACGTGAACGCGGTTTAGCTGATCGTTTCAGAACAAACCACGGCGACTGCCAACCGACCTACTCCGAAATCCGGTTGCGCGGAGCCGCACCGCTCTCCACCGACCCCGCGTACTGCCAACCGACGGGGTTCCGGATGCAGAGGGAGTCTTCGCCGTTGATCATCGTGACAGTCTCGTACCGTGGCACCGAGCACTATTCGAACCGTTTCAGCCGGAAAAACACGCTGCCGAGCGGCGGAAGGTTGATGTTCAGGCTCTGCGGATGCCCATGAGCCGCTACAGGCTCGGCGTACATGCCGCCTTGGTTGCCGTTGTTGGCACCGGCGTAGATTTTCGCATCCGTATTGATGATTTCCGAATAGAAGCCCAACTGTGGAACTCCGATTCGGTACTTGTTGCGCACGACCGGCGTGAAGTTGAAGATCGCGATCACGATGTCGTTTTCGTCGATGCGAGAAAACGCCACTACCGTGTTCTTATGGTCGTCGCCTTGAATCCACAGGAATCCGTCCGACGAAAAGTCTTTTGCATGGAGAGCCGGCGTCTCGCGATAGACTCGGTTGAGGTCGCCGATCAAGCGTCGCAACCCGTCGTGCCGACTATGCCCTTGCAGGTTCCAATCGAGTTGGTCGTCATGATTCCATTCGTGCCATTGGCCGAGTTCTCCGCCCATGAACAACAGCTTCTTGCCGGGCATTGCATACTGGTAGGCAAACAGCAGACGCAGATTCGCGAACTTCTGCCAGTTGTCGCCGGGCATCTGCGACAACAGCGACCGTTTGCCGTGAACGACTTCGTCGTGCGACAGCGGCAGCGTGAAATTCTCGCTAAACGCATAGATCATGCGGAACGACAATTCGCCCAGGTGATGCGAGCGATGTATCGGATCGTGACGCATAAAACGCAGGGTGTCGTTCATCCACCCCATGTCCCATTTCATGCTGAAGCCGAGCCCGCCGTCGTAGACCGGGCGCGAGACGCCGCCCCACGACGTGGATTCTTCGGCGATCGTCAAGATGCCCGGAAAGCTGCCGTGAAGTTGCGTATTCAGTTCTTTCAAGAAGGAAATCGCCGCCAAGTTCTCGCGACCGCCGTGTTCGTTCGGGACCCACTCGCCGTCTTCACGGGAATAATCGAGATACAGCATCGAGGCCACCGCATCGACTCGAATGCCGTCCACGTGATACACGTCGAGCCAGAACCGCGCGCTGGACAGCAAGAAGTCCCGCACCTCGTTCCGGCCATAATTGAAGATGTATGTGTTCCAGTCCGGATGGAATCCCTGAGCCGGATCTTCATGCTCGTAAATGGCCGTGCCGTCGAATCGGCCGAGCGAGTGCCCGTCCGTCGGAAAGTGAGCCGGCACCCAGTCGACCAGCACTCCGATTTCCGCTTGGTGGCAGTAGTCCACGAAATACATGAAGTCGTCGGGCGACCCGAAGCGACTGGTGGGAGCAAAGTATCCGGTCGTTTGATAGCCCCAAGAGCCGTCAAACGGATGCTCGGTGATGGGCAACAATTGCAAATGCGTGAAGCCCAATTCGTGGCAGTAATCGACCAACTGATGCGCCAACTCGCGATAGTTGAAATACGTCCGACCGTCTTCCGGGCGTCGCCACGATCCGAGATGCACTTCGTAAACGGAGATGGCTTGGTTCAACGTGTCCGACTCGGCTCGCCGGCGCATCCAGGCATCGTCCCGCCACGGAAAGCCGCGCAAGTCGTAGACGATGGACGCGGTGTCGGGGCGAAGCTCGGCAGCGAACGCGTACGGATCCGCTTTTTCGATGATGTCGCCGTCGCGAGTTTTGAGGGCAAATTTGTATTTGTGGCCGTGTTCCATGCCCGGCACGAATCCAGACCAAATCCCCAAATCACTGCCGAAAAGGTGGTTGCGACCGGGAGTCCAGTGGTTGCCGTCGGACAGAACCGAGACTTCGACGGCGTTCGGTGCCCAGACGGCAAACCGCGTCCCGGCAATGCCGTCGATTTCATCAATGTGAGCGCCGAGACTGCGATACATCAGGCTGTGAATGCCTTGCTGGACGGCGGCGATCTCTTCGCGAGAAAACAAAGGTCTGCGATGGTGAGACGGCCGAGCAACGCGTCGCCACGGAACCTTGTTGTGCTTCGTGCCAGTCCGAGAGTGGGTTTCGTCCATGAATTCCAGCTCAAGAGTCCGTTCGGTGAATTAGTGATTTCCTAGGCGGAAAGCGCCGGGATCGTACCAACGGACCCTCAGAGCGACAATGCCCCTCTTGGGGGTTTGAAGCCGTCATGAACAGCAGCCTCGCATTGCAGCGATTGGGTAATTTGTGTGTCCAAGTTTCGAACCGCGTGGCGGTTGCATTTGAGAGCCTGGGGTATTTCTTCGGATTACCATTTGCGGCCAACGGCCGCGCCAAGCAATAAAGTGTCACAAATCAGGCTGGCGGGTTCGCTAGCCGTTTGGGTGATAGCCCCGGTTTCCCAGGATTGACCGGAACCGTGGCTAGCGCCAAAACGGCTAATGAATCAGTCTTTGCGAGCCATCAACCACTTCACCTCAAGGAGCACGACATGGAATCGGGACGACGCGGTTTTCTGAAAGCGGTTGGAACGAGTGCCCTGGTCGGAGCGGCTGCTGGTCAATCCAGTTTTGCCGCGGATGCGAATTCGAAAGTGACTGTCGGCGTGATTGGACCGGGCGGGATGGGTTCGAGTCACGTTCGCAATCTGGCGTCGCGAGACGACGTCAATCTCGCGTACGTCTGCGATGTCGATGAAAACCGCATGGGCCGCGCCGCGGATTTGGTGGTCGCCGCGAAGAAGCCTCGCCCCAAGATGACGAGCGATCTTCGAAAAGTGCTGGAAGACCCAACCATCGACGCGGTGTTCATCGCCACGCCGGATCACTGGCATGCACCGGCCGCGATTCTGGCGCTCGACGCCGGCAAGCACGTGTATGTCGAAAAGCCGTGCTGCCACAACATTCGCGAAGGTCGGCTGATGTCGGATGCCGTGCAGCGTTCGGGCAAGTGTCTGCAAGTCGGCACGCAAAGCCGCAGCACTGAATTCATTCACGATGCAATCACTCGACTGCACGGCGGTGCGATCGGCGAAATTCTGGTGGCCAAGGCGTGGAACAGCCAGCGACGAGCCACGATCGGCAAGACCAAGCCCAGCGAGCCGCCGAAGGAATTGGATTACGACACGTGGGTCGGACCGGCTCCCATGGTTCCGTTCCGTCGCAACATGCTGCCGGGCATCTGGAGATGGTGGCATGACTTCGGTTGCGGCGACATCGGCAACGACGGCGTGCATGACATCGACGTCGCGCTGTGGGGGCTGAATCCCAAAACGCATCCGGAACGAGTCGCCTGTTTGGGCGGCAAGTATTTCTTCGATGACGACCAACAGTTCCCGGATACGCAATACGCCTGCTGCGAATACGAGCCGGATCCCAAGACGGGGCATCGTCGACAGTTCATCTTCGAACAACGGATTTGGACGCCTTACACGCAAGAAGGCTACGAAAACGGCGCCGCCTTTTATGGAACCAACGGGCTGATGGTTCTCGGACATACGCGAGGTTGGAAGCTGTACGGGCCGCGCAACAAACTGATCGCCGAGCGCACTGGTCAAGTGGATCTTCCCGCACACCACACGAATTTCTTGAACTGCGTGCGAGGTTCCGAAACGAAGCTCAACGCGGACATCACGGCCGGACATCTCTCCGCCACAATCGTGCATCTAGCCAACATCGCGGCCCGAACGCAACGAGTCCTGAACTTCAATCCCAAGTCCGAGCGAATCCGGGACGACGCCGAGGCGGACGCGTTGGTGTCACGAAAATATCGGCAAGAGCACTGGTCCGTCCCGAAAGGTGTGTAGTCAGTGACGAGAGCCACTCACCACTAAGTGAGAGATGTCGAACGGCGAGAGAAATCGGGTAAGAGGAATAAAAGGCAGAGAGCTCTCCGTAATATCGCTGAGACGGCGCGCATGTGGAACAGAATCAGCCGGATCAAGGTGGCCACAATACTTACCGTGTTTGGAGTCACACACTTCTCAGTGTCTCTGGGTGTATGGGCTTACGAGTGCGGCTCGGAAACGCTCGCGCACTTTGGTTCGGTTATTGTTTCTCCCTCGCATTGCTTCTTGCGAAGCGCCGACAGGCTAACGCAATCGTTGTCGTGGCAGTCACGGTCTTGTCGATCGTCGCGTTTATTTACGACAATGCTGCCAGTAGCCACTCGCATGCGCAAATCAGAATCTGGGTGTCTGGTGAAAACGCAAATAACCATATTTGCTACTTTACTTGGTGGTGGTATCATCCAAGTTATTGAGCAAGGGCTCTCCATGCCAAATGTTGCGCTTGCTTGGGTGTAACTCGATGCCAAGGCTTGGCTTCGATGAACCAAGATCTTGTCGAGGATCGTAATCACACCAGGATCGCTGAGAATGACGTCAGTCCAATTCTCGACTCTCTCGATTTCCAGGCCGAATGTCTGATCCGATTCGACGATGTTATCGCCAAACACTGCGTTATCGCCAAACACTGCGTTATCGCCAAACACTGCAACCTCGAGCCAGGGTGGCTTGCCAGTCGTTGCTTCCCCGACGCGGGGTCGGTGGAGGCACCAAACCCGAAACATCGAACACTCTGGTTTCGATACGACTATGTAGCACTCTTTCTCAAGATCAACCTGATCGCCAGCCACGGAATGAAGAAGCACGCAATGATCGTCAGTTTCCAGAGGCCCATTCCGCAGTAAAAGATGACATCGAGTTCATGCTTCGTAAGCCCGAATATCGAACCATGAACGTCGAGAAGAAGATCGCCCATCAGCAGGACGGCTCCAAGCCAGACGAAGAGCACGACCAAGCCGAAAATCCAGCATCGAAGTCAGACTTTCTCGGATGTGTCCAAGAACTCTTTGATTGAAGCAGACATTGGATTCCTCGCTTACTTGTGGCTCGATGATTCATGATGCAGGTGAACATTGAAACGGCATTAGCGGCGACGGCAAGAGTCTGGAGCATTCTATGGTCGTCGCACAGGACGGTGTTGCTTATCGTGTGGCTTCCGGGCTCCGCGACGATTCGCCGACAGCCCGTGTACCGATTCATTCGACTGACCCCAAGGCCCCAACGATGTCCCGAATTCCTCATCGACGATTCCACCTGCTGTTGCTCGTCGCCGTCGCGATGCTGGCCGGCACACGTCCTGCAACCCTTGCCGCCGATCCCGACAAACGGCCGAACATCGTGCTCATCGTGGCCGACGATCTGGGTTATCGTGAACTGGGCTGCTT
>JAQBZS010000430.1 GCA_027622115.1 Planctomycetota bacterium
CTGCAGCGCGAGCGACCTGCTCATCGCTACTCGAAAATGCAGCGACCAGAATCGACGCGGCCTCCGGGCCGACTTCGCCCAGTTGACGTGCTGCCGTCGTTCTGTTCGTCTCGCTGCGTCTGTCATCAAGGAGTGCGATTCGCAAAGCGGGCAGATCAAGTCTTGTCGGACGATCGACTCCCGCCGTGAGAGCGGCCGCTGGATCAATCTCGCGGAGCGCCTGTGCTGCTTCGAGCCGCAGCGTGTCCGTGTTCAACGCCGCCACAAGCTCGGGTACTGCCGACTTTCCAATCTGAACGACAGCTTTCAACGCGACGTCACGAACGACATTTGAGGCAAGAGCTTTTACGAGGTCGGGCACGGCCGGTTGAGCCACAGATCCCAGCTGCCCGAGTGCAATGGCAGAGTGAATTCTCACTCGATCCTCTGAGTCGGACAGGCCCGCGACGAGCGCACGAACCGTCTCGCCCCCGGCATCTGCCGCCGTAATCTGCCCCAGAGATTTCGCAGCAGCGGCACGTTCGTAAAGATCGCTCGCACTGGTCAGCGTCACTGCCAGTTTCAAAACAGCCGGTGACGCGTCGTCGCCAATCTGCCCCAGCGTGTAAGCCGCCTGAATTCGAGCTTCCGGAGAATCGGAGTCAAGTGCGGTCACAAGCAGCGGTACGGAGTGACTCTTCAACGACACCAGTGCACGCGATGCACCCAGCTGAAAGTTTGGGTCTCTCAGATATTCGATCAGTGCGGGAACGTCCTTGTCAGTCGGCGTGGAGAAAACGTCAGCTGCCGCAACAGGCAAAGTTATCAGCAACACGACGGCACACATGACCACACGCAGTCGCGCGCCGCTTTGCGGCACGATAGTCCCGTTGTGGCTCGCTAAAAGGCGGCGTTTCGCGATTTCGGCGGTTCGACCCGGAAAGCTCATGACCAGAGCTCCGAGATCGGTGTTCCGTTTTGAACGATCATGACCGGTCGACCGTCGCGAGTGTGGTACTCGCGGTGAGGATCGATACCCAGCGCGTGATAGAAACTCGCAGCGGCATCATCGGGCGAGTAAGGATCTGTCGTGGGCTCGGAAGCCGTCCTGTCCGTCTCACCGATAATATTTCCGCCTCGGATTCCGCAGCCGGCATAGACCATGCTCATCGCTCTGGCCCAGTGGTCGCGCCCGGCTCCCATGTCATTGATTTTTGGTGTGCGGCCAAACTCGCCCGTACACCAGACGATCGTGTTCTCCAGCAGGCCGCGATCGTGCAGGTCTGCGATCAGTGCAGCAAGTCCCTGATCCCACGGCGGAAGCAGAGTATTCTTCAGATCCGAGAAATTGTTCTGATGCGTGTCCCAGCCGCCGTTGTAAATCGACACGCACCGAGTGCCCGCCTCGACAAGTCGTCGCGCCAGCAGGCATGACTGCCCGAACGTGTTACGGCCGTATTTCTCTCGCAGTTCTGCCGGCTCGGCATCAATCTGGAACGCCTTGCGAACGGACGTCGATTGCAGGATCTCGAATGCCTGCTCGTACGAACGGTCCATCCCGGTCAGCTCGGCGTTCCGAACATCAGCGCCTGCAAAGGCCGTGTCGACGCGCGACAGCAATCGACGCCGGGATTCGAGCTCTTCCAGTGTCGAACCTTCCGGAGTGGTCAGCGCCCGGACGCTGTAATCCTTGTTATTCGGATCGCCGAGCGCGGTGAAGGGTCCGTGAGCGACTCCCAGATAACCCGATGAGTACGGCGCGGAATTACTGCCGCCGCCAGGCAACAGCGCGTACGGGGGAATGCCTTTCGGTGCCTGATGCTCCCTGGCCACCACGGCTCCGTAGTCGGGGTATTCAAGCGACGGGATTTTGCGGTTGCCGGTCTGCAGATATCGCTGCCCCGGACTGTGCGCACCCTGAGAATGCGACACGCTGCGCAGTACCGTGAACTTGTCGACCTGCTTCGCGAGAAAGGGCATGTGTTCGCAGACTCGATAACCCGGCACGGTCGTTTCGATCGAGCCAAACTCACCCTTCATCTCACCGGCATCCGGCTTCAGATCCCAGGTGTCAATGTGCGATTGTCCTCCGGTGAGGAATATGAAGATCGCGTTGCGACCTTTCGTCAATGAGTCCTCCGCCGCATCGAGCCGCAGCATTCCAGGAAGGCTAAGGCCCAGACCTCGCAGCGCACCGATCTGCATTGCGCTTCTTCGTGTCACACTTCGAGCTGATCTCGCCATGTCTAGAACTCCTGATTTGCACTCAGGCAGCGTGTGGTTGCCACATTTATCGAATAAACAGGAACTCGCGTACGTTAAGCAGACTCCAGAGAACGTCCCTCATTCCGGATTCACGGGATTGTGCCTGGGCAACGTGTTCCATCTGGATCTGTCTCTCATCGTCGGTTGGAATCCGGGACAACGCAGCCAGATAGAGTTCCTCAATGACTTTTCCATCATCGGCCGTTGACTGCAGCAATTTCGTTAAACGACCTTTGGGATCGCTCAACTTCGAAATGACTTCTGCATCGTTCACCAGATACAGTGCCTGCGCAACGGATGGTTCGTTGGATCGCTCACAGTCGCAGGTTTTCTCGCGAGCAGGCCGGCCGAAGATTTCCATCGGATAGCCGGATCGATTGAGTGAGTACCGCACGGGGGGACTTGCCTGACCGATCGCTCGCTGAGGTCGATCCGCCGGGAGTCGACCGTAATCCGCGGCGACGCCCGTTACCTGAGAAATCGCATCCATTAGAACTTCGGCCGGCATTCGTCGCAGTCGGGCGTGTGAAAAGTTGCGATTGTCGATCCGGTTGGAATCATTCGGCCGCCACGACAGCTGATAAGTGCGGCTGTTGAGAATCGTCCGGTGCAGGTGCTTCAGATCAAAACCGTGTTCCCGGAAATCTGACGCCAGCCAATCAAGCAATTGTGGATTCGACGGCGGGTTTCCAAGATTGAAATCGTCCGGCGGGTCGACAATGCCGACTCCGAAGTATGCAGCCCAGATTCGATTCACGATGGATGGCGCGAAGTAAGGATTCTCCGGAGCCCGCATCCACTCCCACAAAGCGACGCGAGGATCGGGACCACCTTCTTCATAAGTCAGGACGTCACCGCCCAGGATCTTCGGTGGAGTGTTTTTGATGATGCTCGCATAGCGCCACAGCACGCCCGCCTGAACGTCCTCATCGCCGTATCCTCTCGGAAGCGATTTTTCTTCCTTGCCGGTTTTCGGATCGCAGAACCGAGTCAGCATGAAGATTGATTTGAAGCCTTCGAAGTCTTTCTGCGTCCACCGATCGAACGGATGATTGTGGCACTGAGCACACTCCAGTCGCAGGCCGAGAAATGAATTGGCCGTCTGCAGCACCAGCGTGTCCGGACTGCGGCGTTCCACGTTGATCCAATACAGGTCCAGCGTTCTTCGTTTCGCGTAAGTGCCGTCATCGTAGTTGTAACGACCGGATATGTTGTGCTTGACCTGGCGAGCCTCGGCGAGGAACTCTTCACGCGACCGTCCTTCCAGACTCGTCGCACAAACGAAGCCATACACGAACTCGTCGTACGGCATGTTGTGAGTCAGCTTGTCCTCAATCCACTGCTGCCAGACCCAGTTCCACTGCTGAGGGTTGCGGGAAATGTACTTCGAATTGCCGGTCCAGTCGGAAAACTTCATGCCCCAATACATGGCGTATTCAGGCCGGTCGAGCAATTCATCGATCAGCCTCGCTCGTTTCTCCGGATCGCGATCACGAAGAAAGTGACGAGTCTCGTCAGCCGTCGGCAGCGTGCCGATGACATCGACGTAAGCCCTCCGTAGAAAGTCGTCATCGTCACTCAGGTTCGACGGATGAATGTTGAGCTTCCTCAATTTGCCGGCGACAAACTCATCAACCCGATTGTGGAGCGGAAACGGCGGGAAGATCTCTCCGTCGCCAGGAACCGGCACGAGCACCTGCACACTGGCAACACCGCCGGAATATTGAGCAATGATCGCCGTGTCACCTGTCAGACCGGCTTTCACCTCACCGTCGACAGAGACCGCCGCAATGCCGTCGTCGTTGCTGGAAAAAGTTGTGAGGCACGTCACGTCTTCAACCGTCCCGTCGTCGAACCACGCCATTGCCCGCACGGCCTGTGGTTTGTCTGACTGAGCAAAGACCAGCTCGGACGGCTGCAATTCGAATCGCACCAGCTTTGATTCCCTGGCGGATTCGAACTGACCACCACCGGCCACCCATTGCCGCAGGACGTTGTACTGCCAGCTGTCGGTTTTCATTCGCTGGCCGCCCTCGTGGTCATCGGTAGAGGTCGGCTTGCGTAAGAACAGACTGTCGACGGGAGATTTGAGATTGATTCGCGGTCCTTCTCCCGAACTCAGTTCGTCAGTTTCCAGCAGCTCCTTCTGATCGAGATCCGGTTCGAAGCCAAACAGACTGAGTCGAAAACCGCTCTGCCCTTGAAACGAGCCGTGACAGTTGCGCATGTTGCAGCCGAGCTTCGAAAACAGAGGCACCACATGACGACGGAATTCGGGCGTTTCCGTTACCTTCGCATCACGCCAGCGATCGCTGGCAACGGCGATCGCTGTTTCTGCAGCCAGCGATCGGTCAGGAGGCAACAAGAGAATCGGAAGCAGAAACGCGATGCACGCGCGCACGCATCCTTCTCGAAATGAGCGAGTGCAGGACAGGCGAGAAGCCAGACTGAGCGGTTTGGTGACCATGTTCGATTCGATCATCAGGCGAAGTCTCCTGGCTTCAGATCGCCGAGCTGAACACTGTCGGCGTCACTGGTCCGTTGCAGGCGTGATTTCATTGCTTTCCCCTACAGCTTCCAGACGTGAATCATCCCGGCAATGTCAGCCGCCGCGACAAACTTCTCGTCGGGAGAAATCGCGATGCCGTAGAACCAGTCTTTGAACTGCCCGCCGCGGGTCTTCCCGAGAGTCGCAATTTCTTTGCCGTCCGCAACCTGACAGACTCGAATGACGGTATCGCGACCGCTCGACAGCACGAGCTTGCCGTCCGCTGAGAACCGGACGTCGCACGCCCCGGATTGATGACCGGACACCGTTCGTTCGATTTTCCCGCTCTCAACATTCACCACGTGGATCTGGCCTTTGTCCGTTTCTCCACCCTGTCCGACGGCCAGCAGGGTTCCGTCGGGAGAAAATCGGGCACACACGAGCCCTCGATTTATCAGCTTGCCCCACTCCTGGCCATAACCGTACGAGTCGACTCGATCTTCGTCCTTCACTTTCGGCGTCCAGACTTTCAGCAGGTCGAGTGTCATTTGTCCTTTTTCGACATCCCACAGCCGAGCCTGCGCGGCGGGAACGTCGAAGCTGCTGCGGCGTCCGGCGAACTCACCGACGAAGGCAGTCCTGCCGTCCGGACTGAGTGCCGCGGAAGTTACCCAGACTCGCTGGTATCCGTGCCAGCTGGCGACCTGCTTTTTCGTCTGCAGATCCCACACGATCGTCAGGCACGTGTCGTCACCACTGATCAACCGCCGCCCGTCAGCGCTGATCCCAAGTGCCTTGATCCAGTCTTTGTGACCTTCGAGCGTGTGCAAACTGCCGACCGTCTCCACGGTGGCGCCAGGAGCTTCCAGAATCGCTTTCTTCTCAGCGGCTGATTTGCGATTGGAGAGTCGCTCCCGCGCTGGTTTGTCGAGGACCACTTCGCCTTGGCCAGTCGCCTTCGCATTGACGTCCCAGATACGAATCGTGCGATCCAGGCTCGACGAAATCAGTGTTTTCCCATCGTCCGTCGCGATGAGATGCGTGATTCCGTTCTCGTGACCGACGAGCTGCCTGACTGGAGTTGCATCCGGTGGAGTGTCTTTTTCCTGACTTTCCGGCGGCGATTCTGGCAGATCCCAGACAAAGATCCGCCCATCACGACTGCCAGCCGCAAGCATCCGACTTGACCCGAGAAACGCGACCGAAGTCGGCCAGTCCCCGTCAAACGAGAGCTGCCACGTGTGAGCGGGTTTGCTGAATTCCATGATCAATTTCCGTTAATAGCCCGTCCAACAACACGTAGGCCGGACCGAGGAGCAAAGCGACGACGTTCCGGCACGGGCAGTTTCACAGGAGGATGCCGGAGCTTCGCTTCGCTTGATCCGGCCTACTTTGATTGTGTTCAAAAGGCAGTCAGAACTGCCTGATGTCAGGCCAGGATCTCCTTGACCACCGTGTGCCCGAATGGGGCGAGCGGAATTGGCCGAACCCCCGCGTAGTTTTCTTCAAGAGGGTTGATGCCGAGCGCCGTGTAAACGGTCGCGAAGAAGTCGCCTTCCGTGACCGGCTTGTCTTTGACGTCGATGCCGTCCTGATCGGATTCGCCGTAGACAATGCCACCTTTGACTCCGGCACCGGCGAGAGCCGTCGACCAGGACCGCACGTAGTGATCGCGGCCGCTGCGGTTATTGATCCGTGGTGTCCGGCCGATTTCGCCCATCCAGACGACGAGTGTGTCCTGAAGCAGTCCTCGCTCGCCGAGATCGTCGAGCAGGGCAGCCCAGCCGATATCCATCGTCGGAACG
>JAQBZS010000431.1 GCA_027622115.1 Planctomycetota bacterium
CGGAAAGTTCTGGGACGATTCCTGATCCGTGAAGTGAAACGTTCCTTCGGGGCCGAAGGATTCCCGCACGTTTTTCCCAAATCGTTTTCGGACTCGGAAGCGAACCGATCCGTTGGCCACCACCGAAAGAGCGTCACCCGGATCGACATCGACGCCGCTGTCAACCCAACTTAGGTTTCCGGGCACAACTACGGACGGCTCACTGGCTGCTGCGGTGATCTCCGCCGCAGGCTCAGCACCGCGAGGCTCGTGTCGGCATCCGGTCACCGCGACCAGGACCGCAAAGGCGGCGGCCGTGGCGTGAGTCAAGAAGGCTCGAACGGCACGTGAAGGCATGTCTGAGAATTGATCCAGTTCAGGAATTAAGACGGGGGGAATTGCTGGTGTTGCCGGAGTTCCATAACCCGACAGACTCCCCGCTTCGAACTAGATCGGTCGTGTCGCGTGAAGCGCACGATGCAGTTTGAAGTTCACGATCATGTCGATCGTGATTCATCGTCCCAAAGTACGAGTCACTCCTGTTGAGAAGTTTGGGGACTTTGGCATCGGTGGTGAAAACAAAAAAAGCCCGGCGTGAATTCACGTCGGGCTTTTCTCGTAAATCGATTTTCAGCGTTCGAAGATCGGCAGATAGCCGTTGTCGAGTTGCAGGATCGTGGCGTTGATGGCGGTTGTGTAAACGGGGCCGACATGGCCTTCGTTCCAATCACCACTCGCGCGCTGCTTTCTCATGATTTCGCCGCTGATTTGCGCAAAATACCGGTCCCATTTCTTGTCGCCCATGCGATACATCACTTGTGCATAGTAGTAGTGCGTGTAGTGCCAGTGGCCAAAATGAGTATTGCCGCCGGGCCAGACCGCTTTCTCGCAATACGCGAGCATCTTTTTGGTGTGGGCCGAATCGTACTCGCCGGCATTGAACATCGCCGCGAGAGCAGCGGCGGTAATCGGGGGACGCGAGCCACCGCCGCGAATGCTGTATTGCACGCCGCCTTCTTCCGTGGTGCAGTCCTTGATGTATTTCTTCGCGCGATCGATCACGCCTTTGGGAACTGGAATCCCGGCATTCCGGCAGCCGCGCAAGCCTTGGACCTGCGTGATGCAAGTCGAGCCTTCGTCGAAGTTGTTGCCGTCCTTGGCGGAAACATAGCCCCAGCCGCCCTTGTCGGTTTGAGCGTTGACGCTGAAAGCCACCGCGTTCTGGAGTACTTGCTTCAACTCCTTGCGCCGCTCGGAATCTTCCTCTTCGCCATAAACTTGTGAGAGAAACATCATCGAGAAACCGTGGCCGTAGGTGTAATGGTAATCCTGCGCAAACCCGATCAATCCATTGGACTGCGACATGCCGAGCAAGTAATCCACCGCCAGTCGGATGTTCTTCGAGTACCGACCGTGCGTGGTGGTTGATCCTTCACAGATCATCGCGGTCCCGCACAATGCAGTCATTGCCACACGATATTGGTTGTTGTTGGCTTCAAAATAGCCCTGCTTGTTTTGCACTTTTGCCAGCCAGTCCAACGCCTTTTGGGCGGCCAGTTTCGGCTTCGGATCTTTTTGCTTTCGTGCGGCGTCAACGTCGGAAGCGACCGTCATCACGCACACGGCAGCCAGCAAGCACAGAAATCGACTGAACATGATCGGACCTCGAAGGAGGGTGGAGTTGCAGAGATCGAGAATAGTGCGACCCAAAGGCGCTGGCAACCGGAGTGGAACGACGAAGTCTCGGATGACTCCTAACAGGATTCCGTTCAACCGATCGTCCAGTCGTCCACCACCAAACAAAAAAGGCGGCTCGGATTCACGAGCCGCCGACATTCAATGTTCAGGATTTCGCATCGAACCGTCAATCATCGCCGGCGAGAGACATCAAGAGCCAGATCACGTGCCACAGGAGTGTGGCGACCGAGGCAAACAATGCCAGCGCGGCTCCCACGTGTTGGTCGGTGCGGTAGTGGTGCAGGATGTTCGACGTATCGTACAGAATGAAGCCGGACATCAGCACGATCGCGAAGACGGTGAACATCAAGCCGAGTTGGAAGCCAAAGAGCAAGCTGCAGATGATCAGGCCGAACATGCCCAGCGTGGCGAGCATCAACGCTCCACGCAGGAACGAGAAATCAGTCTTGGTGATGAACACCATCGCCGTCAGCCCGCCCCAGATGACCAGCGTGATCATGCCGGCGGTGGGAATGATGTTGTGTGTCGGAAAATGGTTATTTGCGATCCAAAGCAGCGGCACGAAGATGATCGACTCGGCAAACACGTACAGCGCCAACCCGAAATACTGCTTACCTTCAGAAGCTCCGCTGTTGGCCCAACTGCCCGCCACCCAACTCACGATCATGAACGCGATGAAGGCAACCCACCAATGGCCACCTATCAATGGAACCAACACATTCGTCACGGGGGGCACATTCAGGAACACGCATTCCAATGCGATGAACGCCAGAATCGCGCCAAACACATGCGAATACACGCGGCGAATAAAGTCGACTCGCGCTGCGATGTGAGCGTCGGCGGCGAATCCGTAATCGAGTGATTCCGCGTAGTCGCGATCTTGATACCCCATTGGGCGTCTCCTTGAATTGTGGACTTTTGAATAGTGGGCCGTCGTTGATTGTCGTGCGATTCAAGCAACAGATCCAGTGTACTTCGTCAATGCGTCAGTATCTCGAAAACTGTGCTCCAGTCAAATTGCATTTTGGAAGAACGCGAATTCGCGCGAGCCTCGCAGTTTGCCGATGTCGCGTCCGTCGTCGGACGGATCGCGGCAGCGGAACCGTTTTCTGTATTCGACAAACTTTTGAGCTTTCTGATAGAGTTCGCGCGCGACCACCAGAATACGCGGATGCCGGTGAATTGCGGTGATTTGGAACTCGCGAACGGCGGTTCCCACCGACTCCTGACAACGCTTGGTCAACTCACCGAATTGCCACGATTCCGCATTCAACGGAGCTACCCATGAAGGCCAGCAACCCCCTATGGAAAGAACGACTCGCCAGCCAAGTCCCGGAACACTTGGCCGTCGAAATCGACACCTTCGAAACCGAAATCGAACTTCGCAGCCAAGATAAGATTGACGAAAAAGTCTTCGCGGAGACTCGTTTGCGACGCGGCGTTTACGGCCAGCGATACGACAACGGCCAGCGCAGCGACGGCAACGAATCCAAAACGCTCGCATTTGCGGACAAAGTCACCAAAGGACCGCACACATTCTGGGATGCGCCCGGCATGCAGCGGATCAAGATTCCGTTCGGCGGGTTGAATCCCGAGCAACTTGAAGTGTTGGCGGACCTCGCCGAGGAATACTCGGACGGCATCGCACATGTGACGACGCGTCAGGACATTCAACTGCACTTCATTCACATTGAAGACACACCGGCCCTGATGCGTCGCTTGGCGGCGGTCAACATTACGACTCGCGAAGCCTGTGGGAATTCCGTCCGCAATGTGACCGGTTGCCCGTACATGGGTGTGTGCCAAGATGAGGCCTTCGACGCCACTCCCTACGCCCGCGCGCTGACGGCGTTCCTGCTCGGACATCCCGACGCTCAAAACTTCGGTCGCAAGTTCAAGCCTTCGTTTAGCGGTTGCTCGCAGCATGCCTGTGGTCTCGCGCAAATGCATGACTTGGGCCTGACTGCCGTGATTCGCGAAGTGGACGGAGTGGAGCAACGTGGCTTCAAGGTCGTGGTTGGCGGGGGCTTGGGTGCCGTGCCGCGTCAGGCCAAAGTGCTTGATGAATTCATGGCTCCGGAAGAAATGCTGCCGACGGCACAGGCGATCGCCCGGCTGTTCGGCAGACACGGAGAAAAGAAAATTCGCAGTCGAGCCCGCTTGAAATTTCTCATCGAGAAATGGGGCATGGACAAGTTCAAGGAAGAAGTGCTGGCCGAGCGAGCCAAGCTGCCCGAGGATCCTCGCTGGACAGACCTCATCGCCGATATCGAAGCGGACGAAGAGCAGCCCCGAAATCCGCCCGGCGAAATGCCGCAGTTAAACGGCAATGTGCAGATGAACCACTGGATTCGGACCAACCTGCGAGACCAACGTCAAGACGGCTACGTCACCGCGACGATCGCCTTGCCGCTCGGTGATCTGACGCCGAATCAATTGCGGTCGGTCGCCGACATCGCTCGTGAGTTCACCAACGGGACTGTGCGTGCGACGGTGGAGCAGAATTTGGTGCTGCGCTGGATCAGCAAATCGGATGTGCCGGCCGTGTTTCAGGCTCTTGACGCGGCGGGACTCGGCGAGCCCGGCGCGTGCAGCGTGTCCGACATCGTGGCCTGCCCCGGAACGGACACCTGTAAGCTTGGGATTTCGTCGTCGCGCGGCTTGGCGGCCGAACTCCGGAATCGCTTGGCAATCAAGGGCGTGCAGTTGGATCAGGCGATCCAAGACTTGCACATCAAGATCAGCGGTTGCTTCAACAGTTGCGGCCAGCATCATGTGGCGGACATCGGCTTCTACGGCGTGAGTCGCACGATGCAGGGCTACAAGGTGCCGCATTTCCAAGTCGTGCTGGGCGGGCAATGGGAGGAAAACGCCGGTTCGTACGGCTTGCCCGTGGTGGCCATTCCGTCAAAGCGAGTCCCCGAAGCACTCGACCGCATCACGGACTTTTATTTGCGGTCGCGGGAATCGAACGAGCGATTCCCCAAGTTCATCAAGCGGATCGGCAAGGTCCGGGTCCGAGAGTTGTTGGACGATTTGACCAAGGACGCCCCCGAACACGACGCCGATCCCACGTTCTATGCCGATTGGGCCGACCCTCGCCAATACAGCATCGGCGATATCGGCAAAGGCGAGTGCGCCGGTGAAGTCGTCACGCAGTACGAGTTCGAAATGACGGCTGCCGAACGCTTGGTCTTCGAGGCGCAAGTTCAACTCGACGAAGACGATGCTGCGGCCGCCGGCCAAACGGGCTACAAGGCGATGATCAAAGCTGCAAAGGCTCTCGTTTTGATTCAGTACGACGACGTCACGGAAGACGACCCGGACGAGGTCGTGGAAGAATTCAAGGAGCGTTATTACGACACCGAATACTTCTTCGATCCGTTTGCCGGCGCGAAGTTCGCGGACTACTTGTTTGCCGCGCACGAGAGCCCGAACGATGCCTCGACGCCTGATTCGGCTAGAACTCGCATCGAAGAAGCCCAGTTATTCATCGAAGCCGTCCACACGTGCTACAACAAGATTCGCACCGTCGGACTAAAACTCAACGTCTAGCGGATCTTTTATTAGTAGCTATCTGAAAAAGGGGTCTGACCCTCTCCGGCCTCTGTTTTTGCCGCAGTTTAGCGAGGCCTCCAAAGGGTCAGACCCCTTTTTCAGATAGCTTCTAGCCGTTTTGGCGTTAGTCACGGTTCCGTTCAAACGTGGGAAAACCGGGGCGAGCGCCCAAACGGCAAATCTCCACACAACATCAGCCCAACATCGCGCACGGATCAGCCCAATGGAATTGCAGCATGTCCGAGTCAAGCTCTTCGTAGACGGTGAACTCGACGTGGATTTGGAAAAGGTCATGGAGACCTTTCACGGTTGGGTGGCGAATCAATCGCTACCCGAGCTGTTGATTGACGTGGTGGATTATCGCCACGTACCCCACGGTCCGAGTGTCATGCTGATTGGTCATGAAGCCGATTACGGTTTAGACAATACCGACGGTCGCTACGGCTTGATTTACAACCGCAAGTCCGCTTTGGACGGCACAAACGATGACCGGCTGGCGCAAGCAATTCGTTCAGCGGCCAAGGTTTGCACGCTGCTCGAAGTGGAATTCCCGTCCTTGAAATTCAGTCTTCGCGAGTTCGAATTCACGATCAACGATCGAGCGATCGCGCCCAACAATGCCGAGACGAAAGCCGCGTGCGAACCCATCATTACTGCGTTCGTCCAAGGGCGACTCGGAGTTGCGTCATCGAATTCCAACTATGATCGCGACCCGCGTAGCACATTCGGCGCAACAATCTCTTTGGAAAGCGATTTGGACTGGGCGGCCCTTGCTGCTCAATAGACCGACATTTCTCGCCACGACTCACGTATCTCAACGACAGAAAGAAACTACGCATGGCAGCTGATATCAAAGCCCGAGACAACGGTCCGTTCCTGGTCACCGGCGAATTCACGATTCGTGACAGCGACGGCAACGCGTTTGATACCGCAGGCAAGGACAGTGTGGCCCTTTGCCGCTGCGGAGCCTCGAAGAACCGCCCGTTTTGCGACGGGTCACACCGAGATTCGGGGTTCACATCACAAGAAAAAGCGAGCGGCTCCTAAGTTCGAGTTTGTCACATTTCGGGGTCAGGCTTACGTCTTTCAGATTTGGCGGGCGGTGGGCTTTGGCTTCACCAAGAACGTCAACCCGCCCAATCTGAAAGCCGTAAGCCTGTACTCGGCGCAAAAACCAAGCTGAGCCAGAGTCGGCTTGCGCTGACCTACAACAGGCCGTTTTGGCGCAGCAGCGCTTGCGGGTCGGGTTCACGGCCTCGGAACGCGCGAAACACGTCCATTGGGTGTCGGC
>JAQBZS010000432.1 GCA_027622115.1 Planctomycetota bacterium
GGGGCTTCTAATCCCGGACGGATGAGAATTCAGAGACCTTGCATCTCAATGGAGAACAGATATGGCAGTGAGCACAAAGCAAGTTAAGGATCGTCGTGAGGTTTCGTACGCTACGTATGACGAACTTGCTGCCGATGCGCGGGAGATGGCGTCTTCCAACGTCAAGTGCGTCGGCAATTGGACGCTCGCCCAAATCATGGGCCACTTGCAAGGATCGTTCGTGGGGTGCATCGATGGTGGGCTCGGCAAGGCACCCTTCTTCATCCGACTCATGGCTCCACTGCTGATGAAGAACATGTTGATTCACAAGAAGGTGCCGGCGGGCTTTCGATTCGGAAAAACCAGTGAAGCGAGACTCAAGCCCAATCCCGACGTCAGCACCGAGGATGCACTCGCCGGACTCCAACAGGCGATTGATCGCTGCAAGACGGAACCGAGTCGGATTCGACATCCCGCGCTGGGAAACATCAGCCGGGAAGAGTGGGACAACTTCAACCTGCGACATGCCGAATTGCACATGAGTTTTGTGAAGCCGGTTGATGGTGCGGAGTAAGTTCGTGTCTCGGCTACTCCGTCAATTCCAAGAACGGATCCAAACCCATACTGCGGTATTGCTGTGAACGATGCTTTTCTTGCTTTTGCAGTTGCTTGCGCTGCTTGACGTGCGTGCGTTGCAGGAAACGCTGAGTGCGGCGAAAGAATCCGACCCAGGTGCTGCTGAGTTCACCGTTCGCGTCCGGGCTGGCACTTTTTCGTCGTCGCTCGACTTTGTGCGGCTCGAGGCATCGCAACAGTTCGTCCTCCAGTGAGAGGAAGAATTGGAAGCTTCCGGGATCTCCCTGGCGGGCCGCGCGGCCGATCAACTGCCGGTCGATTCTGGACGAACTGTGCATTTCCGTCGCGATCACGTGTAGGCCGCCGGAATCCCTGACGTGTTGTTCCAAGATGATGTCCGTGCCTCGGCCGGCCATATTCGTGGCGATCGTGACTCGTCCGGGTTCGCCGGCATGCGCCACGATGTCGGCTTCTTGTTCGTGAAACTTGGCGTTGAGGATTTGGTGCTGGATCGATCGATCGCGCAACACGCTCGCCAGTCCCTCCGACGCTTCCACGGACGGCGTGCCGATCAGGATCGAGCGACCGTCGGCGAGAACGCGTTCACAAGCAACCGCGATGGCTTCGCGTTTTTTCTGTTGCGTGATGAAAACGCGGTAAGGCAACCCAGCGCGAATACACGGGCGATGCGTGGGAATGGGTGTCACCGATGTGTAATACGTGCGGCGGATTTCACGCTTGGCCAACATCGCGGTGCCGGTCATGCCGCAAAGATGCTCGTAACGACGGAAGAAAGCCTGCACGGTGACGCGAGCCGCCTGGCCGGTTGCGGCGGTGATCGGCACCAACTCCTTGGCTTCGACCGCTTGGTGCAGGCCGTCCTGCCATTTACGACCGTCCATCAAACGTCCGGTGCTTTCATCCACGATCGTGATCTTGTCTTCCACGATCACATAATCACGGTCCTTCATGAAGCCGTTTTGAGCCGTGAGTGCCTTCTCGACTTGGCCGTAGATCTTTTCGGTGTCCAAGGAATCCAACAGCGAAGGTTTCGCCATCAGCAACACGCGACGACAGCCGGCATCGGTGAGGTACGCGGACCGGCGATCGGGCTCATAGACGTAATCGACGTTGCTTTCGAGGTGGAACGTGGCCCGGTTGCTCCAGCGGAACAAGTTCACGGTGGCGGGGTCGTTCGGCTGCGTGAGCCCGATGATCAGCGGCGTGCGAGCTTCGTCGATCAAGATGCTGTCCGCTTCGTCCACCAGTGCGAAATAATGCCCACGCTGCACCGGCTGTTCGGACGCGGACGTCAGCCCACCGCCGGAGAACTTGCGAGTTTTGATCAAGGTGTCGTCGTCGGCGATGGCGCCCATTCGCAGCCGGTCGCGAAGAAAGTCGAAGCCAAACTCCTTGGCCGTTCCGTAGGTGATGTCCTTGGCGTAGTTTTCTCGGCGTTCATCCGGTTCCATCGGCGTGAGAATCTTGCCGACGGACAATCCCAACGCCTCATAGATCGGACCCATCGTTTCGGCGTCGCGGTTGGCAAGATAGTCGTTCACCGTAATGACGTGGCAGCCGCGACCCGGCAGAGCCCGCAAGAATGCGACCAATGTTGCGGTGAGCGTCTTGCCTTCTCCGGTCTGCATCTCGGCGATATTGCCTTCAAACAACGAATGGCCGCCGATGACCTGCACGGGAAAGTGTTCCATCTTGTTGGTGCGCCGCGATGTCTCGCGGACCAACGCAAATGCCTCGACCAGCAGTGTGCTCAGTGGGATGCCGGTCCTGGCGCGCCATTGGATGTCGCGTCCACAGGTCAACAACTCGCCGTCACTCAGTCCGCGAAAGTCTTCCTGCATGCGGAGAACTTGATTCGCGGTGGACCAGTATCGCGACAGCCGAGCGGCGGTTGGTCGGCCGAGTGCAGTTCCCCAATGGAATAGATTGCTGATCTTGAACACGGTTGCCCTCTATCGCTTGTAACATTCGATGACGAACAGCGTTGCCCGGCATCGACGAATTACGGTTGTTCGACCGACTTTCGTGCCAATTCAATCTCGGCAGCCAAGCATTCACGGCATAAGCACGCGTCGGCATTTGCCACCGGTATCAGATGCGGCAATTCTTCGCACCAGCAGGATTGGCAGCCGACCGCAATGTCGCAGCGAAATCCGTGCCCACATCGCGAACATGTGCTGTTTGAAACGATTGAATCGAGTCGTTCAGCGTTCTTGGTGGGGATGTTGCAGTTGTTTGGAGTTTTCGTCGAGTCATGCATCGTCGGCTGGTCATATCTCGGGAGATCGGGGTCTGGCTTACGTATTTCAGATGTGGCGGACGTTGGACTTTGGATTCACCAACAACGGCAAACCGTCAAAACTGAAATGAGCAAGCCTGACGCCCAAGTTCTCGACTCACGCGTTTTTCGTTTCGCATAGTCACGTCGTACTACAACTTCGCGATTT
This sequence comes from Planctomycetota bacterium, assembly GCA_027622115.1. GTDB lineage: Bacteria > Planctomycetota > Planctomycetia > Planctomycetales > Planctomycetaceae > JAQBZS01. Next base: position 3,024 of record JAQBZS010000432.1, read on the forward strand.
GGTGCTTTCTTGCGCATTTTTTGTCCCAACGAATTAAAGAATCAACGAACGGGTGCAGCCATTCGTTGGTTCTTTGATTCGCATCAAGGACGAGCGCGAGTCGCTGCTTTGACAAAAAGAACAAAAACATGCAGCGCGTCAATGAATGTTTCTGACCCTCGAGCAGGCGGGGGTCCAGCACATAGAAAACGGTAGGGTCAGGAATGTTTTTGTCTCGAAATCTTTTTGTCAAAGCGACGCCCACCACTTGATGCCCGCACTACGAATCTCAGCCGACGTCAATGTAACCCTTGATCGTCGGAATCATCTGGGTCATGCGCTCGCTTAACGAACGAAACAACCCACCCGCATCGTCCAAGCGTTCGTCTCGACCCGCTTGTTCCAAATCGAAGGCAACTTTCGCGATTTCGCGAGCACCCACGATATTCAATGCTCCTTTCAATGTGTGCCCCGCCGCGCGAATCGCACGGGGATCTCGCGACTTGGTTGCCGCCGCCAAAGCAGCCAGTAATTGCGGACCTTCTTCGAGAAACGCCTCGATCACCTCCAGCAACAATTCGCTGTCACCACCGACGCTCTCCATCGCACTTTGCAAATTCCAGCCGTCCACGGTGTTTGTGATGAAATCCACCGGCGCTTCTTGGTCGGACGGTACTTGTCCGTGGAAGAGTTGCAGCAAAGTGGCTCGAAGCTGTTTAGCTCGAACGGGCTTTGACACATATTCGTCCATGCCGGACGAGAGGCAGCGTTCGCGATCACCCTTCATGGCGTGCGCGGTCATGGCGACGATCGTGATGTGCCGGCCGGATTCTGCTTCCTGTCGACGAATTTCCCGAGTGGCTTCCAAGCCGTCCAACCTCGGCATTTGCACATCCATCAAGATCAACTCGAACTCGCCGTCTTTCCACAATTCCACGGCTTCCTGACCGTCGTTCGCCACCGTGATCGTGTGGCCCCACTTTTCCAACAAACCAATCGCCAGCTTTTGATTCACCGGGCTATCTTCCGCCAACAAGATATTGAGCGGACGGATGATCTCGACCGGATGCGCGGCTTCTTCCTGAACCCCTTCGGCGTCGGTGATGCCCAGCGACGCGACCACCGCATCGAATAACTCCGATTGTTTCACCGGCTTCATGAGATAGGCGGACATCCCGAGTTCACGGCAGAGCGACACATCGCCGGTTCGCCCTCCGGACGTCAACATCATGATGATCGTATGCGCCAACTCCGGGTGATTTCGCACATGTCGCGCCAGATCGAAACCACTCGAATTCGGCATGTTTACGTCGCTCAGAATCAGCCGAAACGGTTTGCCGGAATCCCGTGCGGCGTGCAGCAATTCGGTTGCGGAGGCGACGTTGTCGGCCATCGCCGGCTGCATGCCCCAATTCGTCAAGATTTCTTCGAGGATTCGGCGATTCGTCGCGTTGTCGTCCACCACCAAGACCCTCAGGCCCAGCAACGACGTGATTTTCGACGTCGGTTGAGATTCCGCCGGTTTTTCAACGACATCCATGAGGGTCGTGAAGTGGAACCGGCTGCCTTGATTGACTTCACTTTCAACCCACAATCGACCACCCATCAGCCGTACCAGTTGTCCCGAGATCGCCAACCCCAACCCCGTCCCGCCAAACCGCCGCGTCGTCGAATTGTCCGCCTGCTCGAAGGCTCGAAAGATGGCCTTTTGGCGTTCGACGGGAATTCCCATGCCCGTGTCGCGAACCGTGAATTGAAGCCCCGTGCGCTGCTGCGCGACATCAACATCCGGTTGCGGAACAACGTCCAACAGCACCTCGCCGTGTTGCGTGAATTTGATGGCGTTACCGACGAGGTTCACGATGACCTGTCGCAAGCGGCCGGAATCCCCGCAAACGAACTCAGGGACTTTGGGATCGATGTGCAGAGCCAACTCCAAGCCCTTGCGGTGAGCCCGCAATCCCAACGATTTCATGGTGTCGCCCAGGAAGTCGTGCAACGCGAATTCGACGGGCTCCAAGTCCAGCTTTCCGGCTTCGATTTTCGAGAAGTCGAGGATGTCGTCGATGACGCTCAACAACGAATCGCCGGATTCCTCGACAATTCGCAAATACTCCTTTTGCGAGGGCGTGAGATCGGTGTCGAGCACCAATTCCGTCATGCCGATGATGGCGTTGAGCGGCGTGCGGATTTCGTGACTCATGTTGGCCAGAAAATCGCTCTTCGCGCGATTGGCGGCTTCGGCATCATTCTTGGCGACTTCCAATTCGCGATTCGTGCGGATCAGTTCGTCGGCTCGCTCCTTGAGTTGATCTTGAGCCAAACGCTGATCCGTGATGTCTCGTGAAATGCCGAACGTACCGATTACGACGCCGTTGCGGTCCCGCAGCGGCAATTTCGTGGTGCTGACCCAGGTGACTCGACCGTCCGGCCAAGTTTCCTTTTCCGCCTTGCCGATCAACGGCTCGCCGCTCTCCATGACCGACTGTTCGTCCGCCAAGGCCGCCTTGGCGTGTTCGGGCGTAAAGAAATCCGAATCCGTCTTCCCGATGGCGTCCGCCGCAGTCGGCAGTTCGAATTCATGAGCCATCGCACGATTGATGCGCAGGAAACCGCTTTTGAGATCTTTGAAGTAGATGTGGTCCGGCAAGTTGTCCATCAAGGTATGCAGCAGATACTGCTCGCGTTCCAGTTCGAGTCGCAGGCGATTGCGGTCGATGGCAAATCGAATGGTGCGTTCCAGAATCTGCCCGTCGGCGGAATGTTTGAGAACGTAGTCCGCAGCACCAAGACGCATGGCGCTGAGATCGATCTGGTGATCGTGCTGGCCGGTGAGAATGATGACGGGGACTTCACAACCGATCTTCACGGCCTCGGTCAGCAATTCCAGACCGGACTTGTCGCCCAAGCGATAGTCAACAAGATACACGTCATGTTTGGCGGCGGTGATCCCCTGGATGCCTTCCGTGTAGTTTCGAGCCCACTCCAACTGAAAGCGGTGCGGGGCAACACTCTCCAGTTGATATTCGATCAGTACGAACGAGTCTTCATCGTCATCAATGAGCAAGACCCGGATGGGCTGAACCGGCATTGGGTTTGTTTCTCTCTGCTCCATGACCATTGCGTCTCGGCGAAGTTCGATGGCGGTGTCCGATGCGCGCGGCTGCGGTGACCGTCAATTCGGGCGTCAATCGTTGAATATCGCCAGTTGTGGACGGCATCGCGTTTCGAGTCAAGCCGCGCGTTCTGCGACCGAGTCTCGGGCCCGGCGATTGCCCGAATTCACATCGGCATCCGACCGCGGATCCGCGGCGTCCGGTCGGCGCGGCTTGTTTTTTTCAGCGAGCTTGCGGGATTCCAGCTCGGCGGCCGCAGCTTCCAAACGAGTTGCCTCTGCATCGAAGCGGCGTTGTTGGGTGTAGTACGCCTGATGATTGGCCATCAGCGAGACGAGAGTCCGCAGCGCGAAACAACAGGCCACGGCATACAGCAGTAAATGCCACGTATCCATGATGACGTCCT
>JAQBZS010000433.1 GCA_027622115.1 Planctomycetota bacterium
TGATACACACCGTCTCCCCCCGCCGAATAGCCAATCAGATACACGCGATTCGGATTCGCACCTTCGAAGACCACCATGTTCGTGATGAGGCGGTCGAAAAACGCGTCGATGTGGCTTTGATGCCAGAGGTTCCACGCGTTCGTCGGAGCCCGCGGCACGAGATAAATGCCTTCAGGCAGTTGATACAGCCGCTTTTGGTCTTCCCATTGCTGATCGTTGACTCGCGCCGCAGTGCCGCCGCCGCCGTGCATCGAAATGAAGACGCTCCAGCCGGACGACGGCATCTTGCCGAACTTGCGAATGAAAAAGGGCATGTCGAGCTTGCCAAGCGTAACCTTCCGCGCGTCGTGTTCCGCTTTCCGATCGAGTCGGATCGATTTCGCATAAGCCTGCCAAATCATGGTGCGCGCTTTCGCGGCTTGTTCACGACTAAGCGGAGTCTTGGCGATGTCCGATTCGACCAGGAATTGATCGACACCGGTTTTGTCCAAATGCGATTTGAGCTGGGTAAGAACATCGGCTGCTTCGACGTTCGGAGTATTCGTCAGCAGCGAGGCAAACAAGACGGCGGCAAGAGTTCGCTTTTGAGCGGGTCTGTTCAAGATCATGGTCCGTGTTCCGCGTCTTGGTCGTGATCACAATTGGTCGTGATCACAAATTGGGAAATTGTTTCTGATCGCGTGCGATTCGCGTCGCTCCGAAAGGTGACTCGATTGACCCGTGGCCGAAGGCACAGGCTTCATTGGCCAACAACGCCTGCGCCTTCGGCTACGGGTAAACAAAACATCTTGAGGCTCGCTCGCCGACGTTTCAATCCGATCAAACATCGGTCCGTCAGGCGATAATGTGGCTGATTGTCAGTCCGTCAGGCGTTGTGTACCTTTACCCGCTTGCCAAATGCGTCGAATTGATTTTGCTTGCCGGAAGCAGTTTAGGGCACACGGGCACACAACCGTCCTCAGCGACCCTCGATTGATGGATCGAATCAGACATCAATCGGGTTGAAGATTGATATTAGGGGTGAATATGGAATCTCCCGAGACGGAGAACGGCAAGGACAAGACCGATCAAAAAACGGATTCGCGACCTCCTTCCGGCAAGAAGAAGCACGACGCTGAAGAAGGCACGCGGCCTCGATCTCCCGGCACCATGCTGTTCATGCTGTTGATCTTCGCGTTGATCGGCATCTGGCTGTTTTCTCGCGGACCGAGCGGTTCCAAGATCGACTACAACTTCCTCTACACGCAGGTGAAAGATCACGACAGCGTGGCGGAAGTGGTGGTGACCGGCACGGAATTGAGCGGCAAATGGCGTGCGGAGCCCCCCAAGGACTCGGAAGGCGAGCCGCTGAAGGAAACCTTCTACACCTTTCTCCCGCCGCCGCAGCTTGAAGATCATGCCTTACTTCCATTGCTTCGCGAAAAGAAAGTGAAGGTCGAATTTGTCGATGTCAGCGTCGGCGTCGGCACGCAGTTGATGTTTTGGCTCGTTGTGCCCCTGCTGTGCCTCGGTTTCTTCTGGTTCATGTTGCGTCGCTCCGCCGATCCCATGAGCGGCGGGATGATGAACAGTTTCATCCGCAGTTCAGCCAAACGATTTCAGCCGACCGATAAGGTCACGACGTTCAAGGATGTGGCCGCGATGGAGCAGGCCAAAATGGATCTCGAAGAGATCGTGCATTTCTTGAAGGAGCCGACGAAGTTCGAAAAACTCGGCGCGGAAATTCCGAAGGGCGTGTTGCTGATGGGCCCACCCGGCACGGGCAAGACACTGCTGGCGCGAGCCACCGCCGGCGAAGCGGGTGTGCCCTTCTTTTCCATCAACGGTTCCGAATTCATCCAAATGTTCGTCGGTGTGGGTGCGAGCCGCGTTCGAGACCTTTTCAAGACGGCGAAGGAAGCGGCTCCCTGCATCGTGTTCGTCGATGAAATTGACGCGGTCGGTCGAGTTCGTGGGGCCGGAGTTGGTGGTGGCCACGATGAACGCGAGCAAACGCTCAATCAAATCCTCAGCGAAATGGACGGATTCCAAGCCACGGAAGCCGTGATCGTCATCGCGGCGACAAATCGTCCCGATGTGCTCGATCCCGCGCTCATGCGGCCGGGCCGTTTCGATCGGCATATCACCGTCGACCGTCCCACCAAGATCGGTCGCCGCGAAATTCTAAAGGTGCATTCTCGCAAGGTGCCGTTGGCCGACGACGTGGATCTCGACGTCGTGGCCGGGAACGTGATCGGTTTTTCGGGAGCCGACCTCAAGAACCTCGTCAACGAAGCCGCCTTGATGGCCAGTCGGGACGACAAGACGTCGGTCGGCATGGAAGACTTCGAAAAGGCGCATGACCGGGTCTTGATGGGGCCGGAACGAGAAGACATTCTCACCAAACGTGAACGCAGAATGACGGCCTATCATGAGGCCGGTCATGCCATCGTCGCGTGGTCATTGCCGGACGTTGACTCAGTTCACAAGGTCACAATCATTCCGCGTGGCCGGGCGCTCGGCGTCACTCAATTACGTCCGCCGGCAGACCAGTTCAATATCGGCGAGTCGCGATTGCACGGCAGACTTACCATGATCATGGGCGGTCGCGCGGCCGAAAAGCTGATCTTCGATGAATACTCCGCAGGTGCCGAAGACGACCTCAACAAGGCCACGGATACGGCTCGAAACATGGTCGCGCACTGGGGCATGAGCGACGTCATCGGACCGGTCGCGTTTCGGCAGGCTCGCGAGCATCCTTTCTTGGGCAAGGAAATCCACGAAGAGCGAAAATTCAGTGAAGAAACGGCGCGGATCATCGATCTGGAAGTCCAGAAGTTGCTCGTCGCCGCATCCAAAGAGGCGACCGAGATTCTGCGGAGTCGGAAAGACGATCTCACGCGACTGACGAATGAGTTGCTCGACAAGGAGAGCCTGGATCAGGCCGATATCGCCGTGCTCCTCGGACCGAAAGCCAGGCACGAAGACGCGGACGACGAAGACATTGATGAAGTTGTTCCCGGTAGCACGGAACTTGTTCCGTGATTTGGAGTCAGGACCGGTGATATGAGCGGAACAAGTTTCGCACTACGGTTTTCGAAGTGAACGCGATTCGCGGAGCGGCAGAAAGTTGCGCAAGTACGTGCAACTCTGTTGCAGCGACATCCGCCGAGTCGTCGCGGACTCTTCATAGGCTTTGTCTTCCACTTCGACGCAGACCGAGCCTCGATATCCCGTGTCCCCCAACACCGAGATGAACCGTCCCCAATCGATGTCCCCCAGACCGGGCAGTTTCGGCGTGTGGTATTCCAAGGGCGACGCCAAAATCCCGACGTCGTCCAGTCGATCCTTGTTGATTCGCACGTCTTTGGCGTGAATATGAAACAGTCGATCGGCAAAGTCTCGGAGCGGGGCGACATAGTCCATTTGCTGCCACACAAGATGCGACGGGTCGTAATTCAATCCGAAGTTTGGACTGGGAATCGCATCAAACATCCGTCTCCAAACGGCCGGGCTGACGGCCAGATTCTTGCCGCCGGGCCACTCGTCGTTGGTGAACAGCATCGGGCAATTCTCGATGCCGATGCGTACGCCGTGCTGCTCGGCAAATTTGACCAAGGGGATCCACGTCTCAAGAAATCTCGGCCAATTGCCGTCGATGCTCTTCGTCCAGTCTCGGCCGACAAATGTGTTCATTTGATTGACGCCGAGTTGTGCGCTCGCGGCGATGACCTTGCGGATTTGTTCGATCGCCTGATCCGCTTCGGCCTGATCGGGCGCGAGCGGATTGGGGTAGTAACCCAGTCCGCTGATCGAAATGCCGTGCCGCTCGGCGACGGCTCGGACATCGGCAGCAGCGGCTTCGTCGAAGTTGGCAACGTCCACGTGAGTCACGCCGGCATAACGTCGCGACGCCTTGCCGACCGGCCAGCACATCAACTCGACACAGTCATAGCCCAATTCGCCCGCCGTGGCACACACGGAGTCGAGTGAATCGTCCGGAAGAATTGCGCTGACGAGGCCGAGTTGCATCATGATGATCACCGAAACAAGAAGGATGGATTCCCGTGGCAAAGACTGCCGACCGTGGCACAAGCGGCAAGCCTGTCTTCAAGCACTCCGTTCGGAGGGATTCCAAACAGAATACGGCAGGAAGGATTGGGAACCAAGAACACCGAGCAGACGGACGCGACATTACGAACCGAACGCTAGTTGCCGGAACAAGCTCCGCGCAGTTCCGGCGCGGACTGCCGGAACTACGCGGAGCTTGCTACTTGTTATTCGGGAAGTTGGGCGGTGGACTGTGGCTTCATCAAGAACATCAACCCGCCAAATCTGAAAGCCGTGAGCCTGACCCCCAAGTCCTCAATTCGTGCGTTTCTTGAGAGGGTTTTACTTCGTCCACGTCACCGAAACACGGGAACCGCTCGATCGTCTCCTTATGCCCATCCGTAGTCGAATTCCGGTGTGCGGTTGTTGAGCAACTCGCCAAACACCCAATTGATTCCTTCGTCGATCGTCCCAAGCGAATTGGCAGCGTCGTTCTCATGCGAAAGGTAGCCAAGTTGGCCATCGGCAGTATAAACGAGGACATCGCCGCATGAGCTGTTACCCCAAACGTAGGTCGTGTTTGAAGGAAACGCTTTGGATTGCGATTCGAACCCGTAATCGGTGACAGGGAACGGCACGCCAAAACCAAAGAGACCGCCGGCACACGCAAATTCATCCCAATGGACGACATCGACCAGCGAGTAATAGTGAGCAAATTCATCAATTTCATGAGCAGGATTCGGATCGAGCGGAGGTGCTACAACGGCGCCCGTGATTTTCTCCGATGCCAGGAAGAAACCACCTTGAGTACATCGATCCATCATGAAGCCTTCTTCGAGCAGCAATCGCCATTTCCCGGATCTCGTCGCGGCGATGAGCCACTCTGCCATTCTCGGAAACTTACAACGGTCGGCGGCCGCACGAAAATAATCGATGGGGTCGTCAAACGCGCGGCGGATCTCAGGCGTGATGATGTCTTTGTGCGAATCTGGGACGTCATCAAGCTTGTCATTGGCGGCGAGGACGATCGTCAATCCACCACCCATATTTTCGCGAGTGTTCATGGCTTGATCGGCATAACGAGTTGCTTGCAATAAGGCTTTTGATGGCACAATATGAGTCTTGCCCAGTCGGATCTTCCCACTGGACCACAGCGTGTCCACGAGTCGTGCCCTTAACAGAACGCGACCGCCGTCAGTGCGTAGACCTGGGCAACTCGTACGAGTTCTTCCACGGGGACTCGTTCGTTGACTGTGTGGGCTCCAGTGGCATTGGGCCCGTGCGTGATCGCGGGAATGCCGCCGCGACGGACAAAGGTGTTGCCGTCATCCACGAACGGCTTGGCCCCGATCGGCAACGCCGATCCCGTTGTCGATGCATAGGCCGACTGAAATGCACCGACGAACGGATCGTCTGCCGCGATCTCAAACGCATCGCGGGCCACTTGAAAGGTGCCTTCGATTCGGACACCTCGCGCTGCCGCGATCGGTTGCAACAACGCATCGAATTCGGCTCGCACGTCATCGATCGCTGATTCCGACAGCCAACGCCTTGTGCCTTGCAGCGTCAACTCAGTCGGGGATTGATTGAAGATTTCACCGCCGGTGATCTTGCCGAAGAAGTAGCTTTCCTCGCCCGCCAAGGGGTGCGTCTTCTGGGACAGCTCTTTGTCGAGCCGTTCGAATTCCGTGATGACCGCAGCACCGGCTCGGAGGATGTCCGGTTGTTGCTTACCGCCCAGCATTTCGTGGACGGGCTCACCATCACGCGAAATGCGAATTGTGAGCACGGCCAATCCTCGGCCGACGACCGGCAGGCACTGGCACAGGTATTCCGGCAGCAGCACCGCGTCGCCCACGTATCCGGCATCGATCAACCCGTCGACCTGCGAGCCATCGCCCCAAGGCAACTCGTGGAGATCATGCGCGGTGAGCAGGATGTCGCCTCGCGGCAAAAGCGCGGTGTCTCGCAGAGCCCGCATGGCTTCCACGGCTGCGGCGATTCCGCCCTTCATGTCCGATGCTCCGCTGCCCGTCAAAACGCCGCTCTCAACGGCCGGCGGCACAAACGGCAAATGCACCGTGTCGAGATGTCCGTTGAACTGCAGCGTCCGACCAATCGCGCCGGATGACATCCGAACCGCCACGGCGGGTGCTGCCGCATAGCCGGCTTCGGGACGTTCCACCTCGAAGCCGTCTTGCTGCAGGATCTCCGCCAGCCGATTGGAAACGTCGGCTGCGGACCGAGTCGGACTGGGGATTCCAACGAGCTGAACGGCCGTGTCGATCAATCGTTCCTGATTGACTGCGTTACGAACAGCAGCGGCGATATCGGTGGGAATCGTCATAGCGGAACTTTCAGAAGTTGAGCGTCGAACCGACGTCACGCATGTTGGGAAGGACCGTGGATCGAAGTCGCTTAGGGACGGCGCTGAAATTAAACCGGCATTTGGCATGCGAGTTACCGTAGCTGGATTCGCCAGAA
>JAQBZS010000434.1 GCA_027622115.1 Planctomycetota bacterium
GTCGTAGTCCGGCGCGACATGAAATGTCGAGCCTTCGCGGTCGCTGCGAAATTCCGTGTCGTCGACGATCACTTGGCCGTGGCTGATCACGTATCGCGGCATCTCGAACATCTTCTGAATGTCGTCGTTCGGGTTATAGATCGTTATGTCCGCGTCGGCTCCCGGCCCGAGATGTCCCTTTTGTTGCAGCCCTAAAATGCGAGCCGGTGCGGCGCGAGTAATGATGGCGATTTCATTCATCGTGTATTCGCGAGTCAGCTCGCCCAGCGTGCATCGCTTGCGAATTCCTTCCGGAAGCCGAGACAACACTTCTTCGCGTCGATTGCGATCCATCAGCAGTGCAATGATTTCGGGATACGCCAAGAACGAACTGCCGTTGGGGTGGTCGGTGCTCATGGCGATTCGCCACGGATCGTCGACCAACAAGTACCACTCCAACCCGATGGCCCATTGCAGCGAATGCACCATACTCGTGTCTTTATAGACGATCGGCACGATACCGCACCCGGACTCCATTTCCGTGTCGGCACTGAACCATTTACGGCCCATGACCTTGTGCAGGAAATAGCCGAGTGGCCCGTCGCCGGTCATCGATGTCGTTTCCCCGAACATCACTTGGCCGACATCCACCGTGAGGTTCTTGTGCTGATTGATGTACTCCGCCAACTTGGGGACTTCCGAACAAAACGTGGATTGTTCGTCGGGATTGCCGCCGTAACTATGAAACTGAATGTGCGTCAAATGTCCGCGATGGCCTTCCAACGACTGCATCGTCTCTTGAGTCGTGGTCCAATTCCCCGGCATGCCCAGGTTGTTGCAGTGAATGTGAACCGGATGCGGCAACCCCAATTCGTTAGCGGCCTGCGCCACGGACCGAATGATTTGCCGAGGCGTGACGTCGAAGTGTTCGACGTTGTCGTCGATGCCGCTAACGTTTCCGCCGCCCGACTTCCACACTTCGACGCCACCGGGATTCACGATCTTGGCCGCATATCCCTTCGCCGAGTGCAACAACCACGCAACATAGGCTTTCAGCCGTTCAGGCTCGCCCGCCTTGATCTGCTTCATGATGTAATGGTTGTTGCCCATCAACACATAGAAGCCCTTGTCCAGGACCGGCGTATCCTCCAATTCTTCGTGAGCATGCCGAGCCATCAGCGGCGGAATTGCAGCATCGAACGCCGTGGTGTAACCCAACCCTGCGTAGAGATATCCGGTGGCGAAGGTGCTCGGCACGCTGCCGGTGGTGCCGGACCGCGTGAATGCCGTCCGACGGACGGGCGCGGACACGCGTTTCTCGTCCGGCATCATCTTCCGAGCCGCGTTGACTTTCGGCCCCACGATGTGGCAATGCATATCCACGCCACCGGGCATCACCACCATACCGGTCGCGTCAAGCGACTTGTCGGCTTTGGTACCCGGATCGGTGGGTGTCGAAATGACCTTGCCGTCTTCGATCCAGATGTCGCGAATCTCGCCGTCAATGCCATGCTTGGGATCGTGAACCGTACCGCCGTGAATTCGAAAAAGTGACATGAAGCTCGTTCTAATCTTTGCCCCGATGGGCGGGTTCTCTAAAGGATCGGTTTCCATGGACGCGAACAAAGGGGTCGATCCATGCGTGATCAGCAATCAGTGCGACGGCAAATCTCCGGAATTCACGTCTGCCAAACGCTGGACGAATTCCGCGTGTTCCGGGCTGTCGATCCCAAGTCGCAGGACATCCAGTAATCGTCGCGTGTCATTTTTCAACAGCGCGTCTGGATCGAGCCACAGGCCCAGAAAGACTTTGGAGCGGAAAACTCCGTCTTTGTCGGTATCCGCTTCCACAAATCGACCGTTGACCAACCGGTGCCAGATGACTCGTTTCTGTCGCACGGCGACGACGACGTATTCCAACACGCCAGCCGATTGGTAGGCGTCTTTCTTGCCATGTAAATCGTAGCACGCTGAACTCGACGAGACCTCGCCGACGAATTCCGGTGCCCCTTCAAGATAATCCGCCTCGTTCACGCGAACTCGGCCCCCATGCTCCGGCGCGACAAACAAAGCACAGTCCGGCTGGACTTCGTTTTCGCCGGCGAGGATGGTCGTCGTATCGATGGTTCCGGTAACCGCGATCGTTTCGCTTTGATAAAGCACCAGCCAACCCGTCAACGCGTAGTACGGGCGACCGTGTTTGGATTTGGCGGGAGACGGCCTATGTACGACCCCTTGCACCAATTCTGCACGGACTCCCTCGCCCATGGCCGCATAGCGTTGATGAAACGTCGGCTGATCAAGTCGGTCACCCCGTCTCAACTTCACATCGGCAATCGTCGACGACATTGCAACGTCTCCCACGGAATCGGATCCGTTGAATCGATTCGTGTAACCGGTTATCGCGGCTTTGTGAGCGTCACCTTGAGACTCACATTCTTCCCCGCGCGATTCACAACCACATCCACCACCTCGCCGGGTTTGAACTTTCGCAGTGCCAGATCGAAATCATCCAGGCTGCCGATCTTGTTCTTTCCGAATTGAATGATGCGATCGCCACCCTTCAAGCCGCCCTTGTCCGCTGGGCTGCCGGGAGCGACGCCCGAAATCCCGTAGCCCGCTCCTTCGCCACCGAAATCGGGAATGCTGCCGAAATACGGTCGACTGCCGCTGCGGGCGATCTGTGCCGTTTGCTTGATCGCCACGTACTTCGGTCGCTCCTTCTGGTTGGCCGTGTCGATCACGATGGTTTCCAGCAGATCGACAATCCGGGACATCCCGTCGAAGTTGATCTTGTCCACATCGTCGGTCGGGCGGTGGTAGTCGGAATGCGTGTTGGTAAACAGGTGCAGCACCGGAATCTGTTTGCCGTAAAACGACGAATGATCGCTGGGACCGAAACCTTCGGGCTTGAATGCCAACTTCAGTTTGACCTTGTCGTTGGTCTTCTTGATGAGGTCATCCCATCGCTTGGCCGTGCCCGTTCCAAACACCGTCAGCTTGTCGTCTTTCAAACGCCCGACCATATCCATGTTGAACATGGCGATCGTCTTGTCCAACGGAAACACAGGCTCCTTCACGTAACGGGCGGAACCGATCAACCCCATTTCCTCGGCGGTGAAGGCGATGAACACCAAGCGTCGCGGCAACGGTTCCTTGCGAGCCGCCAAGCGTCGAGCCAATTCCAACAACGCCGTGCTGCCGGACCCGTTGTCGTCGGCACCGTTGTGGACTTCTTTGGCCCCGCGAGCCAACGAGCCGGAACCCGGCCCGCCCATGCCGACGTGGTCGTAGTGAGCACCGATCACGATGGTCTCGTCAGCCAGCGGCCCCTTGCCTTCCAACACGCCGATGATGTTCTTGATTTCCGCTTTGATGCGCGTCACCGCAGCGTTCGCCTTCGCCGTCCAGCCCTTCAGTTCGGTGGTTTGCGGCTTCGACGTGTGGTCAATCATCGCTTCCAGATCCTTCAGCGACTTCTGTCCGGCCGCTTTCAACAGCTTGTCGCAGGCCGCCATCGTGATGTGGAAGATCGGCAGCGAATCATCCGAGCCTCGACCGCCATAGCCGAAGGTCATCAAGTCATCGACGCCCTTCTGAGCCGCATCGGCCGTCTTGTACCGCTTCACGGCCGCGTTCAACTTCTTCTTGGACTGTGCCACGGCGTCGGGCTTCTCGGGGTTCATGCCGTCAAACTCGATTGCAGCTGTGACCAATTGTTTGCGAGCCGCCTCGAATCGGTCCTGGCCGGTCTTGGCGATGGAATACGGGTCGTTCACGAACAGCACCGCCGTAGCGCCCTTTTGGAAGGCATTGCTGACCTTGCTTCGTAGCGATGCGTGCATCGAGATCCCGCCGTGTTGCCCCGCGAATGGGCTCTTCGGATCCGATTGAAACGGGGTTCGCCGCATCACGATAACGGCCTTGCCCTTCACATCGGCGTCGGTGAAATCGTTGTATTTGTTGTCGGCGTCTTCGATGGAATACCCACCGAAGACAATGCCGTTTGCGATCGTGCCTCCGGAGCCGAATGAACACACCTGGAAGTCCTTGTTCAACTCCAGCTTGATCGATTCGCCTTTCGGTCCGACGAATTCCAGTGAGTTGTCCTTACCCAATTCGGAACCGGTCACGATCGAGAACTTGTGGAACGCGTCGCCGCCGACGGCCTGCACGTTGAGCCCCGCATTCTTGAACTCGTCGCGAATGTAATCGGCCGCCAGATTGAGCCCCTGAGTCCCGACACCGCGCCCCTCGAGCTTGTCGGATGCGAGATACGTCAAATCCTTTTTCATCCGAGTCTGCCCGTCCGGTGCTTCCGCACTCAGCAACGAGCAGACGGTCACCACGCCGACTAGGGCGAGCAATTGAGGCTTCAAAATTGAGATCATGGTTGGCTTTCTCGTGAACACGACGAGGTTTGGATTGTTTCGAAGGCGGCGATTCTAAAACGGCGGCATTCGGATGTGAATCAACGCGTACCGGCCCTTCAGATTCACAAAGGCGATTGGTGCAAGAACCGACGGTCGGAGACTTATTTCGCATACCAGCGACATAACGTCGTGACCGCGCCGAGTTGGTCGAGGATGCGAACGCGGCGGCGAAAACCGCTCATCCCGAAAGCCGGCGAATAACCGTGATGATGATCCGCGATTGTGATCGCAGTGACGACGTCATCGACGCCCAAAACCTCGCGATCTTGACTGGCCGCTCGCCAACGCGCCAGCCAGAGGATTGTCGGAAAGATCAACGCCAAACTCACGAAGCCTTCGACCAGCGGAATGTCGTAGTACGCCTTTCCACAGAAGTGCATCGATTGAATCTTGATGCGGAAGTAGCGAGTGAAGATTTCATCCGCTTCAGCGGGCAGGCCACCAAACGGCCTTTCAAGTGCGAGGAACTGCACGCCGACACAGCCGTCCAGCAGAGCCGGGACAACACCGCGACCGCGAGCAAACTTGAGAGCCGTCAGCAACATCTTCCAGCGACCGCGAATCCCCGCCTCGATATCGGCAAACGTGTCCTTTCGAGCGTACTGAGCCACGAGCAATCGGAATTGCACGCGCGCGACCGCCGGAGGTCTCGGTGGGGTTTCCGTCGATGCCGGCGTGTCCGCGGCAACGGCGTCGCGAATCAACTGCAAGAACTCCGTCAGACGCGGGCCGCGGACCTTGTCGAACTTGGACTCCGAAACAAGCTTGATCCAATTCAGCGCTCGCAACAGTTTCGTGGTGAAGTCGTCTCGCGTGGCGAGTGTTTGATCGAGTGCCTCGACGAATTGCAGGATGTCCGGCCAATCCGGGGATTCCGTGTTGGTCAAACGTGGGGCCGCGATGTCCCGATCCGTGTTCTTCAAGGCGAGATCGGCGATGTGCTGAATGTTCTTGGCTTGCTGAACGACCGGCGTCCCAAGATTCCTCACCACGGACGGGCAACTGAAACGCAGCCCGACGGTGACCTGCCGACTCTTGGGATGAAACGCGTAGGGGTAAATCCGACAGGCCAGAGGTTTCGCCGCTTCTTCAAAGCGTGCATGGATGCGACACAGTCCTTGTTCATTCAGAAACACGCACGCGCCGTCCGGCTGCTGAGCCAAGCGATAACTTGCGGCGGAAAACATGCCGGTCTTGTGTTTCAGCACCAGCGGCTGGTTTGCGGGAATCCCGTGCTCTGCGGTCCAACCCTGACTTTCGATGCGTGCTTTTTCTTCGGGCGTAATGAACACGCCGTGTTGGCGACAACAGCCGCTGCAATTGTGGCAATCCCAGTTTTGGAGCGTTGGCAGATCCAGTTTCAGCTTCGACATGAACGCTCAACTCGCAACAGATGTCGCGTCGGATTTCCGAGTCGGTTTGGCGTGATCTGAGCAGCCGGTCCAGGAAATCGAACGACTGTTCCACTCCCCGACGATGTGTTTCAGCCGATTGGCCGTCATCGGGAATCCCCATGTGGATGTACTCAACCCGCGTCCCAGCATCGATGGACTGAAACACGACGTGGACAACTTCATCCACAGCCAACAGGCCGTCCTGGTTGTAACCGACGTCGGCATCCCAATGCAGGGTGTAGAGCAGTTCGCGGTTTGGAACCACCTTGATGAACAGGCCGCACATTCCCGACCAACCCGGCCCTTGATGTTCGCCACCGTCAATGCGCGAGTAAATGCGATAAGCCCCGCCGACGCGAACATCCAGTTCCGCCCACACGTCGTGTCCCAGACTGGCCCAGATCCAATGTTTCAAGTCGTCCGGATCGACCCAGGCTCGATAAACGCGGGCAATTGGCGCCTCGAATGTTCGCTCGATACGGACTTCAGTCCGTTGCAGAAATGACGGCTGTTGATCGTGGTTGGTCATAAGGGTTCTCGCCGATTCACCGACTCTCACAACCCGTAGTGTGAGATCGTCGACTCGACAAATCCAGTTGCGTACTCAACTGAGACGGATCGATCGCGGGCGACACGCTTTGGAGATCGAAGTTCAACGTCAGCGATCCACCGCAGCCTCCGCCAGTGCCAAGCCGGCCAATAGA
>JAQBZS010000435.1 GCA_027622115.1 Planctomycetota bacterium
GCGACCGTTGATGGCCGTGACTTGCAATTGCTGGTTGCCACCCGACAACAAACGCCGTTCGGTTGGCTCGACTTCCAAACGCACGATCTGCCCAATCGTGGAATCATCGGCGTCGATCGCCGCCCCTTCGGTAATCCACCGCAAAACGCGTCGATAGCGATAACTCCCCAATTCAATCTTGCGACCGCCGCCGTGTGGTGTTTCCGACGTCGCCTTCTTGAGCAGCAAGCTTTCGGCCGGTTGCGCCGGCAAGACTCGACGACCGCGTGACTCCTTGGTTAGCGACGCGTGGTCGGCAGCCGTGTCGAAGCCGAAAATGCTGAGCTTGAAGCCGGCCTGACCTTCGGCCTTGCCGTGACATCCACCCGAATTGCAACTCGATTTCGTCAGAATGGGGATCACCTCATTCCGAAACGAAACGGGTGCGGGATTCTTCAGGCCGGTCACGTGGACGGGAATGCGAGCTTGTTCGCCCTCGAATCGCACGGTGATCGTCGCGCTGCCTTCACCGAGTGGCCGCAACAATCCGCCGTCTTCGACAAATGCAACGCTGCCGTCCACCGACATTTCCGCGCGGCGGGTGACATCCACAGCTCGACCGACCGAATCGGTCGCCGTGACGAGGATCTGTTGCGAGGCTTCGGGGCTGCGCAGTTCGACTCGCGTCGGCACAACGGTGAGCCCAGCCCGCGCCGACGCGTCGCTGACGATCAACGCGCCGAGCAGTCCAGCAAAAAACTGCACACGATGGAAAGGTGAGTTGCTCATCGCCTAAAGATATCACGATCGCGAATTCATCAGCAATCCTTGATGGGTTCGCAATCCGCGATTGCGTGGCCCAAGCGCGCGTTGTCGGTTGGCCGTGAATCGGCTTCCGATGGGACCGACTCGCCGGTGAAGAACGCGCGAGCGAGTTTCACGAGGCGGTGTGGCTGCGTCAGAAATACATTGTGCCCGGTGGTATGCAACGACTCAGTTGCGGCATTCCCAAGCTGCCGACCAACATCGTCCGCCAACTCCGCAGCTTGTCGACCTTCACCTTCCGTGCGAAGCAGCAGCACCGGTGTCTGGATTTCGCCCAACTGCTGACCGAATTCGCAGTCCGTCAGCAGTTTCGCACGGCGGGCTAGACCGCCGATCGGCGTGTGTCCCGTGTTCTCAAGGAAAAACTGCCAACGAGTAAAGTCGTAGGGTGGAAACCAACTCGCGTGATTGAGGGCCTGCAAACGAGCAAATCCCGGAATGCGGCGAACCGGAAACCGAGCCTTCCGAGTGACCTTCAAGAGCATTCGTTCGGTGAAGGACAGTTGTCGCGGTGCGGCAAAGGGTGTTTGCAAAATCGCTTGCTCAATGCGACTCGGGTGGTCGATCATCGTTTGAATGGCGGCCGGTGTTCCAAACGGTGCCGCATAAATGCAGAACGAGTCGTCATGCAGCGTGTCCGCGATGGCCAGTAAGTCACGTGAGATCGATCGATAGGATCGCGGTGACTCGGACAGTCGATCACGATCGCTTCCGGAATAGTCCAACAACACGCAGCGAAACTGATCTCGAAGCAGGTAAGCGGACAAGGCGAACAGTTCGTGATTCCCGGTGATCCCGTTCAAGAAGTAGAGCGGCGGGCCGTCGCCCCAAATTGCGCCGTGTAATCGATGCTCATCAAATTGCCACCGCTCGCTTTCGGCCCTGAACGTCTCAACAACGTCTTGCCAAGACAGCGGCGTGGGACATGGCTCGCGAACTTCTTCCTCGGACATTGATTTGCAGCGTTGGGGGGATGCGAATCGGGTGAGCCAGCCAGAGTAGCCGAAGCACCTCAAGATCTCACGTGTTCTTAGCCGTGACTTGTTTGGATTTGTTCGCTCGATCGTCAGTCAATTCTGGACAAGAATCGTGAACAGACGATTCAACCCTTGGCGAACTCAATTGCGGCTGAGTTGACGAGTTTTTCAAACAAGAATCGTGAAAAAATACCACCGGATTCAGCGGATCCTACGAGTTTGCGAGGTGCTACCCGAAATGCTTGAAACGCCAATAATTCCGTTGTACCATGCACAATCAGTCATGGGTGATACCCCGCACACGGCGCAGTTGTCCCATCTCGCGCGTGCTTGAGGTGAAACCCTTCAACTGACTCACATTCGCCACTTTATGATCGGGCGAATATGCAAGCGGCAGATCAAGTGGTACAGTAGTGCAAGCACCAACACACTGTTCGTTTTCCCTAACCATCTCAAAATAGGGAACGTGGGCAAGAAGAGGTCTCTGTGTGGGGCCGGCATAAACCGGTACTTGCCGGTTGGTGATGTTGGGTTGTAGGCGTCCAAATCACTTTGACACGAGGGAACAGCGCTATGTTATCCGGCCTTGAAGAACAGGAAAACAAACCAATTCTCACGAGTCGCCAGCAAGAAATCTACGACTTCTTGCGCGATTTGATCCTGAATCGGGGCTACGGTCCGACGGTTCGGGAAATCGGGGCTCAATTTGGGATCCGATCTCCGAACGGCGTGATGTGCCATCTGAAGGCTCTGGAGAAAAAGGGCCTGATCACGCGTGAATCGCACATGTCACGTGCGATTCAATTGGCGGATTCGCCCCATGACCGCATGCGGCTACCGGTTTTTGGCAACATTACTCGCAACAAACAGTTGCAGTCCATTGATGGTGAATTCGTTGACTTTGCAACTTTGTTTGACACGGACGGCCATTTCGCGTTGCGAGTGAAGGGTGACGGTTTCGCGGGTGACCAGATTCAAGCCGGCGACCATGTGGTGGTCAATCGGCAAACATCGTGCAAGAACGGCGATCTAATTGTTGCTGTCGTCAACGGCAAAGAAGCATCGATCAGCCGCTACTACCGCGATCGCGAAGGCGTCCGTCTGGAATCCGGATCGTCGGAATCCGTTCACTCGAACGACGTTGAGATCGTTGGCGTTGTCGCTGGTGTGATCCGTCAGTTCTGAGTACAAAGTGCATGAGACGGGAAAATCCGTTGATTGAAACAAATCGCCCGAGAACGTTGGTTCTCGGGCTTTTTTGTTATCTTTGCGATCGTCATACGAACCACCGATTGACCGAAAGACTCTCGATGAACCGCAGCAAGAGCCAAGCTCACTTTGAACGTGCCGCCCGATCCATCCCCGGCGGAGTCAACAGCCCCGCCCGAGCGTTTGGTGGAGTCGGCGGTGAGCCCGTCATCATCGAACGCGGCGATGGACCGTTCTTGTTCGATATCGACGGCAACCAGTTGATCGATTACGTGGCGTCGTGGGGTCCGCACATTCTTGGACACCGGCATCGTGCCGTCACCAAGGCGATTGAAGAAACGTTGGCTCGCGGCACAAGCTTTGGAGCACCCACCGAATTGGAGACGCAACTGGCGGAAATGGTAGTTGCCGCCGTGCCGTCGATCGAAAAAGTGCGGATGGTGAACTCCGGCACCGAAGCCACGATGAGCGCCATCCGATTGGCTCGTGGTTTCACCAAGAGAGATGTCGTGATCAAATTCGCCGGTTGCTACCACGGACACGTCGACAGCTTGCTGGTGCAGGCCGGCAGCGGCGCGTTGACTCACGGAGTTCCTTCCAGCCCAGGAATCCCGGAAGGCTGCACCAAAGACACCATCGCGTTGGAATACAACAACGCCGAGCAATTGGCCGACACATTTGCCGCTCGAGGCGACGAGATTGCGTGCGTCATTCTGGAACCGGTCGTCGGCAATATGGGCTGCGTGCTGCCGGAACCGGGGTTTCTCGAAGCTGCTCAATCGTTGTGCGAGAATTCGGGTGCGTTGCTGATTTTCGACGAAGTCATGACGGGGTTTCGCGTGGCTTATGGCGGGGCTCAATCACGTTTCGGCATCACGCCGGATCTGACGACGCTGGGCAAGATCATTGGCGGCGGCATGCCGGTCGGTGCGTACGGCGGCCGAGCCGATGTGATGGACACGATTTCTCCACTCGGGCCGGTCTATCAGGCGGGAACTTTGTCCGGTAACCCGCTGGCAATGGCGTGTGGGATCGCCACGCTGCAAACACTCCAGTCCACGAACCCGTACGAGCAACTGGAACGGCAAACGCAGCGGCTGGTCGCGGGGCTTAAGCAGGCCGCAGCCGACGCTGGGATTCCGCACTCTGCGGCATCGGTCGGCAGCATGTTCACGCTGTTCTTCAATCCGGCCCGAGTCACCAGTAATTCCGTCGCCGCCAACTGCGACACGGAACGCTTCAGCCGATACTTCTGGGGCATGATGAATCGCGGCGTTTATTTGCCATGCAGTCAGTTCGAAGC
The DNA here is from genome assembly GCA_027622115.1 of Planctomycetota bacterium. Taxonomy (GTDB): domain Bacteria; phylum Planctomycetota; class Planctomycetia; order Planctomycetales; family Planctomycetaceae; genus JAQBZS01. The sequence goes on from JAQBZS010000435.1 coordinate 4,294, forward strand.
CAATTTCGTTTCGGTGCTGCATTCGGACCTACTGATCGACCGCACGATCGCCGCGGCAAAGGAAACGCTGGCGGAAATCGCGTAAACTTCTCAAGTAGGTAGATCGGGACCATTGTCCCGTGACCGCTCGGGACAATGGTCCCGTGACCGCTCGGGACAATGGTCCCAAGCTACGGGCGAGTGAAACGCGACTCTCGGGAATCGAATGGCGTTCGCATGAAGCACTACGACCATCTCGCCGACTTCATCGCGGACGTTGAAGATCGCGGAGAACTTCTGCGAATTACCGACGCGGTCGGCTCGCGATTTGACTTGACCCGCATCACGCAGCGAGCTTGCCGGGAATCACCCAACGCGCCTGCCGTGTTGTTCGAAAACGTCGATGGCGGGCCGATTCCCGTCATCACCAATTTGCTCGGCAGCGAGTGGCGTATCTGTCACAGCCTGGGCGTCGAATCCCTTCAAGACGCGGGTGACCGGATCTCGGCCCTGTTGAAGCCGGAATTGCCGGCCGGTTGGCAAGGCGTGCTGAAGCAAGCACCGCAACTGGTCGAATTGACCAAAGTTGCTCCGAAGACCGTCAAATCGGGGCCGTGTCAGCAAGTCGTGCATCTCGGGCGAGACGTCGATCTCCGCAAGCTGCCGATCCCCCATTTTTGGCCACAAGAAAGCGGCGCGTCGCTGCGAGGCGTTCCGTTGTTTTGCGTCGATCCGAATACGGGCGATCGACACATCGGCAATTATCCGCTGCAAGTGCGAGACGCGCGTTCGCTGGTCATCGCCTGGAATCCGCACGATTGGGGTTGGCGAATCGCGCAAGCCTACGGCCGACGCAACGAGCAAATGCCGATCGCCATCTGTCTGGGCGGCGATCCGCTGTTGAGCGTGCTGGCGGATGTTCCCGCACCGCCGCAAGCGGACAAGACCGTGCTCGCCGGCTATTTGCGAGGCAGCAATGTGGATCTGGTGAAGGCCCGGTCGATTGGAATTGAGGTTCCCGCCCACGCGGACATCGTGATTGAAGGCTTCATCGATGTCGCTGCAGCGAGCGAAGCGGTCGGTCCCTTGGCGTCGCCGTCCGGCTTCGCGGGAATCACCGGCGAGGGACGTGTGATGCAGGTGTCCGCCGTGACCACTCGGTCGAATCCGCTGGTGGCGTTCAACGTGCCGGGACTGCGCAGCGGTGCGGACGAGTGGCTGGGTGAGGCCGTCGACCATGTGCTGTCGCCCTTGGTGCGATGGTTCGTGCCGGAAGTGTCGGCGATCCATCGACCATCAAGCGGTTCGCGGCGGCAATTCGCGTACGTCGCGATCGAGAAACACTTCCCGCTCCAGGCTCGCAAAGTGATGAATGCGTTGTGGGGCATCGACTGGCTGTCGTGCAGCAAGATGATCGTGGCCGTGGATGCGGATGTGAACGTCCGGGACGAGCAGGCCGTGTGGTCGGCGGTCGCGAGTCATTGCCACCCGGGCGCGGACACGCTCTTCAGCGAGGGCCCCGCGTTCTTCGACGACCACGCCACGCGCGTCCCCGGCGTCGGGCATCGCATGGGCCTCGATGCGACCCGCAAATTGCGTGGCGAAGGACACGATCGCGTCTGGCCGGAATCGCTGGTGCTCGATGCTTGAATCCGCGTTTCGTGAAGATTCCGTTGCACACAGCCAGTATTGCGATCGACGCCCGCCAGCGGCACATTTACTCCCGGACGCTCCGGGACGGAAGTTCGTCCAACTCGGTCGGCAAAGTGGCCCGGTTTCATCTGGATCAAACCGATTATCCGCCCGCAGATTTTGGAGACACGGGTACCCATTGCGTCACCGAAAAGATGCACTACGAATGGTGCTTCGAGGGAAACAGTGACAAAGGCATCGCGGTTGCCCCAAACGGCAATCTGGCCGTCGTCGGCAAGCGTCAGGATGGTCTGCGTGTATTCGCCGGAAGCGAAACCAAGGTGCCTTGGGATGGCACGAAGATCGCGGACCTGCCGAACACGCCGGTGGCGTACGATTCGATCTCGCCGGGAATCTATACGTCGGCTACGTCGACAACGTCGACAAGCCACCAACCAAGCCACTGCCCGGTTTTGAGAACGACCGGTACATGGCGGCGATCGGTCGAATCCACAAGTACACCCCGACGGGCACTTTGCAAAGCGGCAACTTAGGGACGGCGCTGAAATTAAACCGGCATTTGGCATGCGAGTTACCGTAGCTG
>JAQBZS010000436.1 GCA_027622115.1 Planctomycetota bacterium
CCTAGGTGAAGACCTGCTGGATCACTTGGCCTTCGTTCACGGTGGCGCGTTCCGGTCGGCCCTGATGCACGTAGACATTACGTGTGTGGTCGATGCCGACTGCCGCCAGGATCGTGGCGTGTAAATCATGGACGTGAGCATGGCCTTCCACGGCGTGCATGCCGAAGTCGTCGGTGGCCCCGATCACTTGGCCGCCCTTCACACCACCACCGGCCATCCACATCGTGAAGCCGTACGGATTGTGATCTCGCCCGTCGCCTTGCTCGGACATCGGCGTACGACCGAATTCGCCGCCCCACACGACCAACGTTTCAGCCAATAAACCTCGCTGCTTGAGATCTCGGAGTAGACCGGCAATCGGTCGGTCGGTCTCGCCGCAGTACTTCGAGTGATTCGATTCGATCTTGCTGTGGGCGTCCCATTTGCTCCCCGAACCGGAATAAAGCTGCACGAAGCGGACGCCGCGTTCCACCAAGCGTCGTGCCAACAAGCAGTTCCGACCGAACGCCGCAGTTGTCTTTTGATCCAACCCATACAGCGACTGCGTGTGCTGCGACTCCTGCGACAAGTCGACCGCTTCCGGTGCGTGAGCTTGCATGCGATAGGCAAGTTCATAAGCCGCGATGCGAGCTTCGAGGTCCGTGTCTCCCGGTCGCGTTTGTTGGTGCTTGCGATTCAGTTTGTTGATGAAGGCCAGCTTTTGTTGTTGCTGCGCTTCGGACACGGATGTCGGCGTCGCCAGATGCAGGATCGGCGACTTCCCCGAGCGGAACCGAGTCCCTTGATACGTGGCCGGCATGAACCCCGTGCCCCAAACTCGCGTGCCTCCCGGCGGTTCCTTGGGATTGTCGAGCAGCACGACGAAACCGGGCAGATTCTCGTTTTCCGTGCCCAGCCCGTAGCAGGTCCACGCCCCGAGACTCGGTCGCCCTGCCAGAATACTGCCGGTATTCATCTGACAGACGCTACCCACATGGTTGAGCCCGTCTTGTTGGCACGATCGAATGACGCACAGGTCGTCGGCGCATTCGCCCACATTCCAATACCAGTTGGAAACCGGCAGGCCGGATTCGCCAAAGTTCCTCCACTTGCGTTTCACGGGCAGCAGCGGATTCTCGGACACACCCATCGGCGTGATCTTGCGTTCGATCGACTGCGGCAACGGTTTGCCGGCGAATTCGTTGACTTTGGGTTTGGGATCAAACGTGTCCAAGTGGCTTGGTCCGCCGTCCATGAACAGGAAGATCACGCTTTTCGCTTGGCCGAACCACTGCGAGGTTCTCGCCGCCAACGGGCTACGATAGCCGCGTTCCGCAGCCGACAACGGACTGTCGTCGGCCATGAGTCCGGCCAGTGCGATGGACCCAAAGCCGCCACCGGTGCGGCAAAGAAAATCGCGGCGAGTCGTCGTCAACTCGCGATGAAGCGGCATTCGGAAGTTGGTTGGATTCTGCATGTGGATTCTGTACCGATACGAAATGAGTCGTGAGGCTGCATCTTTATACCATACCGGGGCGAATGCAAAAATGTGGCACGTGCTCGTGCGCCTGCTGCGGCTACCGGTTAAACATCCCAACATTGAGCGTGCAGCAAGTCAGCAATCCCACCCTCAGTGTTTTCAAATCCGCCCCGGAGTGAATCGTGTCCAGCGTTCCAGAATCAGACGAGGAATCCCGATTTGTCGTCGGCATCGATCTTGGGACGACCAATTCGGCCGTCACGTACATCGACACCGACGAAGAGCCTTGGCGAGTTCGCACGTTCGGCATCCCACAACTCGTCGCGCCGTCCGAGATTGAAACTCGCGAAACACTGCCCTCGTTTCACTACGAACGAGCACCCGGCGAATTCGGCAAGGACGCGTTGCGACTGCCGTGGGACAATCGCGATGCAGACGTCGCCGTGGGTGTGTTTGCTCGCGACCACGGCATGGCGGTACCCAGCCGATTGATCGGATCCGCGAAGTCTTGGCTGTGTCACACCGGCGTGGACCGCACGGCCAATCTCTTGCCGTGGCAAGGTGGCGACGACGTCGAACGCTTGTCTCCCGTTGCGGCCAGTTCTCGGTATCTGGCGCACATTCGCGATGCTTGGAATCACGAGCACGCGGACGAACCGCTCGCGGCACAGGACATCGTGCTGACGTTGCCGGCTTCGTTCGACGAAGTCGCACGCGAGTTGACCGTCCAGGCCGCCCGAGCCGCGGACCTCCCGCGAGTCGTGTTGATCGAAGAACCACAAGCCGCCTTTTACGCGTGGATCGATCACCACAAGCACGAATGGGATACGTTGGTTTCGCCGGGTCAAACGATTCTCGTGTGCGACATTGGCGGCGGGACGTCGGACTTCACGTTGATTCGCGTCCGGCGTGGTGACGACGGCAAGGTGCAATTCCACCGCGTGGCCGTCGGCGAGCACCTGATCCTGGGCGGCGACAACTTGGACCTGGCGCTGGCACATCATGTCGAGCAACAAGTCACGGCTGGCAGACGGCTCGAACCCCGGCAATGGAGCGTGCTGGTGCGGACGTGCCGCAAAGTGAAGGAAACGTTGCTGGGGCCGAACCCGCCGGAGAATTACACCGTAACGCTGCCGGGTACGGGGTCTCGTTTGATCGGCGGCAGTCTGCAAGCCACGGTCACTCGCGAGGATGCTCAAGCACTGCTGCTCGACGGATTCTTGCCGCGAGTCGCGCTGGACGACGCGCCTCGAAATCGGCAATCGGGCTTCCAGGAGTTCGGTTTGCCATACGCACCGGACGCCGCGATTACCCGCTACCTCGCACAATTCTTGACTTCGCACCGCGACGTCATCGCTCGTGATCAGGATATTGCCGCCGCTGCGGAAGGCTCGTCCGCGATGGTCAAGACGGCGGACGAACGACTCGCGCACGACCCAGCTCGCCCGGACATCGTGCTGTTCAACGGCGGGCTGTTCGAATCCACGCAGATGCGGGATCGCTTGCTGGAGGTCCTGGGAGCTTGGTTCCGCGACGACAGCGGGGACTGGCAACCGCAAGTCTTGCGTAACGATCGTTTGGATCTGGCCGTGGCGCATGGAGCGGCTTACTACGGCATGGTGCGTCGCGGAAAAGCCGTACGGATCGCGGCGGGGTTGGCTCGGACGTATTACATCGGCATCGACGCCAAACAAGGGGAACCCAACGCGTTGTGTCTGTTGCCCGCCGGAATTGAACCGGGCCACAACGTGGAACTGACCGAGCACACGTTCGAGTTGACGGTTTCGGAGCCGGTCGAATTCCCGCTGCATGTTTCCAGCACTCGCATGACGGACCAACCGGGCGACATCGTTCCTGTCGATGCCGAACAGATGAAGTCGCTGCCGCCGATACGCACCGTTCTAAAGACGCGCAAGAAAGCGGATGCCGGAGTCGTCCCTGTGCATATTCACGCCGGTTTGACGGAGATCGGCACCGTGGACATGTGGTGCAGCGAAGTCGATGGCGGTCGTCGTTGGCGATTGCAATTCGACGTGCGATCCGCGACGCAAACTGACATCGAGGCCCATCGAGGCACGGGCGAGCAGCAGGGTGTCATCGAAGACGACGCGTGGCAACAATGCCGCTCATTGATCCAGGCAACGTTCGCATCGACATCGACCGCATCGACATCGGAGAAAGCTGCGGTGGACGCCGCGCCCGAACGGTTGGCGAAACAGCTCTCACGGGTCTTGGAAACGAATCGCAATCAGTGGCCGGGTAGTTTGCTCCGCAGCATGTGGCAAGAATTGATCGACCACGAACCCGGCCGGCGTCGCACGCAGACGCACGAGGCCCGCTGGTTGAACCTGCTGGGATTCGCGCTGCGACCGGGGTTTGGGATCGCCATGGACGACTGGCGCGTCGCCGAGACGTGGAAGGTGCTGCAAAACAAGTTGGTGCATGGAACGCCGGCGTGTCGTGCCGAGTGGATGATTTTCTGGCGGCGGATCGGTGGTGGGCTGGATGCCGGCCAGCAAGTGTCGTTGGCCACGCCATTCCTAAGTCCGATTCGGCAGACGCATCGACAAATCACGACCGGCAAGGGCAAGGGCAGCGGGCTCAACAGTTTGATCTCGCACGAAGCGGCCGAGGTCTGGCGGCTGTTGGGTTCGTTGGAGTTGTTGCCCGTCCGCACGAAAGTGGAACTCGGCAACATCATCAGCGACTTGTTGCCTCGCAAGAAACTGGAGCCTGTACGAGATGCGTTGACGTGGGCTCTGGGCCGAGTCGCCTCGCGCGTTCCGTTGTACGGCCCACTGAATTCGGTTGTCGGAGCGAACACGGCGGGTACATGGCTCAAGACGCTGCTCAGTCAGCCCGACTCCGACGGCATCACGCAGTTGGCGGTGATGCAAATCGCTCGCCGCACGGACGATCGTTATCGCGACGTGTCCGACGCCGACCGCCAATGGGCTCTCGACTGGTTTGATTCAGCCGGCGGAGCATCGACGCATTATCGAGACCTCGTGGCGGTGGGCGGTGATCTCGATCAAGCCGACCAAGGCCAAATCTTCGGCGAGGCACTTCCAGCGGGCTTACGACTTTCGCGGGGCCTGTAAGGCGTTCGACAGACGCGTCCTTGATATCGCACAACGCTACCTGAACGGACTAAACTTACGGATCCGATAAAATCGACATTCCCCGAGCGGGCAGGGTCCAAGACGTAGAAAACGGTACGATCAGCGAGTCGCAAACCAGGATTCATCCATGAGCAATTCTTACGCCCGACGTGAAGTCCTGTACGGTCTTGGTGCCGGCCTAGGTAGCATCGCATTGACGTCGATGCTGGCTGACGATGGCGTCGTCAAAGCGTCCGAACGTAGCACGCCAAGACCACACTTCCCCGGATTCAAAGCCAAGCACTGCATCTTCCTGTACATGGAAGGGGGTCCGTCTCATCTCGACACGTTCGACCCCAAACCCAAACTGCGCGACTTGCATCTGAAGTCATTCCAACGCGGCGGCGACGAGCAATCGGCAATGTCGAGCGGCAAGCGGTACTACGTGCAGAGCCCATTCGAGTTCCACAAAGTCGGTGAATCGGCCGCGGATATGTGCGTGCTGTGGCAGGAACTCGCGGACGTGGCCGACGACATCTGTTTTTATCGCGGCTGCCAAGTTGAGTCGGTCAATCATCCGACGGCCAATTATCACGTGAATACCGGGAACCAATTCGGCGGCGACCCCGCGCTTGGTGCCTGGGTCAACTATGGTTTGGGCTCCGAGAATTCCGACTTGCCGGGATTCATCGTGCTCCCGGAATTGGCCCATCCGCAGGGCGGTGCCGCGAATTGGGCGAACGGATTTCTGCCCACCAGTTACCAGGGCACCGCACTTCGGCCACAGGGGTCACCGATCCTCAACATTCATCCGCGGCGAGAGATCACGAGAACTCACCAACGGCGGAACATCGATTTTCTTCAGCAACTGAACCGCCGACACGCCACACGGCACCCCGATCACGAGGAACTCGCCGCACGCATGCAAAGTTACGAACTGGCATTTCGCATGCAGACGCAAGTCCCCGGAATCGTCGACCTGTCTCGGGAATCCAAACAAACGCTCGACTTGTACGGAGTGGGACACGAACCGACCGACAACTTTGCACGCCGCTGTTTGCTGGCTCGCAAGTTGGTGGAGGAAGGCGTGCGCTTCGTGCAGCTTTTCGCGGGTACCTGGGACTCACACGATTACATCGCCAAGGCGCATGGAGCCTTGATTCCCACGGTGGACCGGCCGATCGCGGCTCTGATCAAAGATCTCAAACAGCGGGGGCTGCTCGATGAAACGTTGATTGTGTGGATGGGCGAATTCGGTCGCACACCGGACAACGGAGTTCGAGGCGGCGGCGTGGCCTATGGACGAGACCATAACCCCAACGCCATGACCGTCTGGCTGGCCGGCGGCGGTTGCAAAGCCGGCCACACGATCGGAGCCACGGACGACATCGGAGCCACGGCCGTGGAACACGTGCATCACGTCCGAGACCTCCACGTAACCTTATTGCGGTTGCTCGGACTGGATGACAACAATCTGACCTATTACCACGCAGGCCGCTTCAAACAGCTCAGCCAATTCGGCGGCAAGGTGATTACCGAGCTAATCGCGTGAGATCCCAGCTGAATGTGTCGGAGCCAGCATGAAGAAGAAAACGAAAGCGGGTAAGAACTGGCTGAGCAGCGGTGACAGTTGGCTGACTACGATACGTCTCGAAAAACTGCTTCATCCGCCAGAGATTTCTGGCAGAAAAGCCGGTTGCAGTCGGCTGCCGCCGCCGAATGTGGTGACAGAACTGCCGTGGACTCACAATCTGCTCATACTGAGCCGCTGTAAGCAAGACGACGAACGTGAATTTGTGCAGGTTTTGTGTCGAGGAGGCTGGGGTTGGGTGGTTCAAAGTTCCTGACGCTACCGTTTTCTATGTGCTCTTCTGGGCGTTCCGCTCTCCACCGACCCCGCGTCGGTGGAAGCACGACTGACAAGCTACCCCGGCTTTCAT
>JAQBZS010000437.1 GCA_027622115.1 Planctomycetota bacterium
GTCGCCGTAGTCGTGATTCCTGTTGAGCTGCGAAATGTTGAACGCCAGCGTGTACTCAGCCCACGGGTTGTGGCATCGCGCACATTCCATGCGACTTGGGAAATGCCATTTGGAAACAGTCTTGCTTCCATCTGCAGTGACCACCGGAAACTCGACATCTTTGCCGCGTCGTTCCACAAGTTCTGCGTCGGTTTGGTCGTCGTTCCAAGCGTACGAATACCCCTGAAACGTGTAGCCGTCCCAGTGCAGAATCTGAGTCTCGACGAACCGGGCCGATTGCGGCTTTCCACGCTCGGCTTCGATGGAAATCGTCTTGGCCAGCACGGTGTTCAACGGGAAGTCCATGGCGCGTTGAAACATCGATCCGGTAACACGCGATTTTGGGTCGCGCACGGTGATGCTGCCGGAATCCGGAACACCGATGAATCGCCGGGCCAACGCCTGATCCATCCACTGCTCCACGTTGACCGAAAACTCGACGACACCCGCCGCCGGTTGTTGATCGACGAGCGACGCGAAAATGCCGGTTTCGCTGAGTTTCGTCGGGAACGGCGCGTCGACGGCAGCGACTTCATTGCGGAAGAAGTCGTGAACCGTGCCGTCGGAATAGTCCAGCACATACAGCTCGCCTTCGTGAGTCTCGGCGAATCCGACAACTCGCACGGTGGCCGGCACGAGATCTTGTTTGGGGCCGGCTTTCTTGCCGTCCCACGTCACACTCCAAATTCGTCGCGTCTCCCAATCACCGAAAATGTATTGCCCGACGAGTTCCGGGAATTTCCGGCCGCGATAGACGAAGCCGCCCGTGACCGACACGCCGTCCGTGTGCGGCAATTCGACCGTGGGTGGCAGAATCGGTGTTGGCCCGTGCTTGCGTTCCGGATGCACGGATTGACGCCCTTCGACAATGCTCCATCCATAGTTGCCGCCGCGTTCGACGCGATAGACAAGTTCCCACAACTCCCAGCCCACATCGCCGACCCATAAGTCTCCGGTCGCGCGATCGACGCTGATCTTCCACGGATTGCGAAATCCATACGCCCAGATTTCGCCGCGAGCCTTGTCCAAGCCCACGAAGGGATTGTCTTTCGGAATCGAATACGCTTTCCCTTCGTCGGGTGCATCCACATCGATCCGCAACACGCACGAAAGCAGATTGCTGAGGTCTTGCCCCGAATCCAGCCCGTCCGGCGGGTTGGCAAACCCACCGTCCCCCGTGGAGACGAAGAGCTTGCCGTCGGTGCCGAACTTGATGCAGCCGCCATTGTGTCCGCCTTCCAACCAAGTGATCACGATCTGTTCGCTGCTCGTGTCGCACGTCGGAACGCCGTCTTTCGACACCGTGAATCGAGACACCCGAGTACCGCCCGCCAACTGGCCACGCTCTTTGCCGCGAACGACGTAGCACACGTAGCATTGCCGGTTGTTTGCAAAGTCGGGGTGGAATGTCAGTCCGTAAACGGCCGACAAACCGTTGACCGGGCCGGCGGGTTTACTTTCAATTTCGGCTTTGACCAGTTCGGAAACATCAAGAAACAGATCAGCTGCGGTGACGGTTTCATCGGGTTCGAACGAATAGATCTTGCCGCCTTGTTCGGCGACGAACAGTCGATTCGTGCCGGGAGCACTGCTGATGACGGTCGGGTTATGGAACCGCTGCAATTGGGGGAATGCCACGCGAGTCCTCAGCGGCGGCGGCGGATCCGGCGACCCCAGCACACGCGTTTGAGTCCACGCAACTCGTTCCGAGATACCGAACGGCGATTCAGCGACCTGGACGTGATCGCGATCACCCGGCTTGTCGGCCTCGCGGTGTTCACTCTTTGGGGACTTGGAAGTCGTCGCCGTTCGCACGGGGTCGACGTGTTCTTCGCGATTGACGAACAGAATCGCGCCGGCCATGACGACCATGAGCGCCACAATTGTTACGGCACCGGAACCTGAGTTGTTTTCCATGAAATCCTCGTGGCGAATCACCCAAAGTGAGCGGCACGACGCGAAACCACCGGTTCGGAATTTGAATTCCCGACACCAACAACCAGCGGCGATCGCTTTGCCGGTCACACAATCAGCGGACCATCTTGTCCCAATTATGCCGCGTTCATCCCATTGAATCGACTGCCGGAGCCATCATTTCCATTTCCGCGATGCTCAACGTCGAACCACAGGGCGCAACTTCTGATCGTAGAGATTCCAATCGTCGTCCTGGAACGACCGCAAACCGATGGTTGCCGACACTTTGGGCCGCCGATACAACGTCGGCGAGACATCGGTCATCGAATCAAAACGTCATTCTCAAGCCACCATTTCAGTATGCCTCTCACAATTCGCCTACGAAATAAGACCTCGATTCCCGTCGAAGTCGACACAATCCAGATGGAAACCGTCAGGACGCAGTCGGCAGACGATGTCAAAGCCACGCTGGTGCAGAACGGCAATAAGCAATTCCCGCTTGGCGAATTCTTTGACGTGTCGGGTTCCGCCGGGGATGACGAGACCATGGTGTGGGAAGGCGACTGCTCGCACGTCAAACTCATCGGCACGTATCTCAAGTCGGGAACGATCATTGTGGACGGCAATGCCGGGATGCATCTCGGTGCGGAGATGACGGGCGGGCGGATCGTCGTGAATGGAAACGCGGCGGATTGGGTGGGCGCGGAAATGCACGGCGGTCGCATCCATGTCCACGGCGATGCCGGACATCTTGTGGGAGCCGTCTATCGTGGGGGCCGCCGAGGCATGACGGGTGGCGAGATTCTGATCGACGGTTCAGCGGGGAATGAGATCGGCCAAACTATGCGCCGCGGCTTGATCGCCGTTGGTGGCCGATCGGGCGATGCTCCAGGATTCAACATGATCGCCGGTTCGGTGCTGTTGTTCGGCGAAGTCGGCATTCGACCGGGAGCGGGCATGCGTCGCGGTACGATCGGGTTCCTGGGCGACGTCAAATCACCGGACATCTTGCCGACATTTCGTTACGCGACAACCTATCGCCCGGTGTTCTTGCGGTACTACTTGCGACGATTGCAGACACTCGGCTTCCCGGTTCCCGTTCACTGTTTCAGTGCCAATTACCGACGCTACAGCGGGGATTTCCTGGAACTGGGTAAGGGCGAGATTCTCGTGCGTTGTTCGTGAGGCTCGCCGACAGGTTGCCTGCTGACCGGTGGCTCACGCCACCGGCAGAGGCTGTGTCGGCCCTCCGGGCCTGACCGGATCCGGTAGCAGAATCCGATTCAGGGCCGAAGGCCCGGCACAGCCTCTGCCGGTGCCGTGAGGCCCCGGTCGAATGCGCGCGTGCCTGCGGCGTGCGGTTAAACGAACAAAAGTGCCGTTATTTGGCCCGGCGAGATTATGCCGTTTAGTCCGCGGCCTGAATGCAGAACAGATTTCGATTCGATCTCAGGATCAGTTGCCCGTCGCTCACTGCGGGACTACTGCTGAAATCGCTGTCGTCGTCGAGCTTGTTCTTTTCGATCTCGGTCATTTCCGGCGAAGCCTGCAACACGTGCGTGCCCGAAAAGCGGCTGAGCGCGTACAGCTTGTCCTTGATCAAGACCATCGACCCATAGAACTTGCCGCCCAAGCGACGCTTACCGACCTCTTTCCCGGTTTTGACGTCGACGCAACTGGCAACTCCGCTGTCGTTGACCCAATACAAATGCCCGTCGTGCAACACGGGCGACGGCACATAGGCGCCGCCGGTACTGGACCAAATCACGTGTGAACTCGTGACGTCGCTCTTGCCGCCCATTCGAACCGCAGTTCGCCCGCCACTGCGACCGCCAATGACATACACGATCCCGTCGTGGACCACGGGTCGAGGACACGCACCCGTGTCGACTCGCGTGTCCGCATACCAACGAAGCTTGCCGTTGTCGGGATTCATGCCCCAAAGTTCATTCGTGACGGACATCAGCAAGACGTCGTCGCCGTTCGAATTCTTGGCGACGAGTGGTGTCGAGTAACTTCGTGACAAGCTGCCCGCTTCCGTTTTCCAAGCTTGTTCGCCGGTCTTGGCATTGAAGGAATACAGCGATTCGCTCTCGCATCCCGCCATGACGATCAGTTGGTCCTTGTACAAAATGGGACTCGCGGCGGACCCAAACATCGACCGACTTTCCGTTCCCACGCTCTTTTGCCAGATCTGCTTGCCGGTCAAGTCGAACGCCAGCACCCCCGAACTTCCGAACAGCACATAAACGCGTTCGCCGTCGCTGATGGGCGTGTGCGACGCATAGCCCGGACGTCCAGCAAACACGGGGATCGATCGCTCGCCACCGCCGGTTTGAATGGCCTTCGACCACTCGATCTCGCCGGTTTTTCGATTAACGCACACCAAATGCCGCGTGAGTTTGCTCAGGTCGCCGGAGTTCGTGAAGCACGTGACGAAAATTCGCTGACCGACCACGATGGGGCTTGAATATCCCGCTCCCGGCAATTCTCGTTTCCATTTGAGATTTTCGGAATCGCTCCACCGCATCGGCACTTTGTCATCGAGGCTGACGCCGTCACCGGTTGGTCCACGAAAACCCGGCCAATCCACGGCGTCGGCGTTCGATCCGAGTACAATGGCGGAGATCAACAGCGTCAGCGAGACGTGAGTCGTGCGTGAGATCATGTTCCGATCCTAATCAGATGTCGATGGCGTGAGGGTTCACGAATGATACCAATGGTGGAGTTGTAGGAGACGAAACGCGAACTTGCGAAAATGTCGACTGCAAAGAACACATCTCAACCCGGTCCGAGTTTTCGCACAACTTCATTGACTGCCGGTCGATCATCTCTCGACGCGCTGCGCGCAATCTGTTGTTCAATCGATTCTGGCCGACTTCAACCTCACTGCGACGGGATCCGACATGCCACCGCCCACCGGTTACTACGACGAGGAAAATCAAATCTGTCTCGCAGTCGATCCGGTTTGCATCGATGAAGGCACACTGACTCGGACGACGTCGCCGACCCCCGGCCCATTGGGTGTTTCCGAGCTGCCGATCGATGAAGTCACTCCGATTGCGGTCTACATCACGAACGAAATCAATCGAAATGCACACGGTGACGACGCCACAAAACTGGCCGAAATGAATGAATTCTCCTACCTCGGATGTATCGAGGACTTTCAGCAACTCCCTTGGTGGCAGCAGTTACTGGGATTGGGGGTGAAACCCGAGACCTGCATCGATTTGGAGATCAGCAATCGAGGGGCCGCACTTCTGGGATGGGCGGTGTTGGTCATGCAGGACGCGGAATGGGATCATAAGCCGACGATTCGAAGCCGATTCAATCCCAGACACCCAGGCGGAATCCAAACGTGGCACGTTTACGGCAACGAGGAGTTCTATTACGACATTTGGTCCAACATCCATTACGGCTACGTGGGCGTGGCCTGCGGTTTCAGCGAATCGATGTTGCTGGACGGTGCCGGGATGGAGCAAATTGGTTCAACTCTGCTCCGCTGGGATTGGCCGAAACGTTCACCGGGCGTCGCGGGAATGCGAGCGTTCGATGACGCGTCCGACCGCGAATCCATCCGTATCGGCATTCGACTTTATCAAACGACGCCCAATAACTTGACATCGAATGCCGTCTTGCAGGCAGTGTTGCGAAACACCGAACTGACTCGTCGGTCCTATCCGTAGAAGCTATCTGAAAAAGGGGTCTGACCCAGGTCTGACCGCGCGTGCCTACGGCGTGCGGTTAAACGAGCGAACGCCAAAGTGGCGCTGTCGAACTAATCTCCGGATGGTTTGTATTTGAACTTGCGGAGCCGATCGAGAGCGAGCGATTGCGTGTTACCACGCGTATCCGTCATGACAACATAGCCGGGAAGAAACTCGATTGTGTCAACTTGGAGCGAGTTGTGGCCGGATGCAGCAGCGGAGTTTGTCTCGTACATGTAATCAACAGTTACATTTCCGACGATATCGGTGCGTGCAGCGGAGCCATCACGTGACGAGAGCCAACATGTGCCAACCACAATCGCACCAACCACGAAACCAACGGACACAAGAAGTATAGGAGATCTTCCCCAGGGTGCTCTTGATGCGGAATTCATGTCTAATCTAGTCGCCTAACGGGACGTCGCCGCCGTGAATGAATCGAGCGAAATTGATCAGCGGTTGACTCTAACAGCGGGAGGTCCGTTGAACAAAGAGCGCAGGCGATCCCGTAGGACTTCGCGGATGTTCGGTGTCCTGCGGCGCTTGGTTTCAGAGCCACAATCTTTACCGCGTCCCGGAATGTCGAACCGTAAATCCGGCAGGCAATTGCTCGTTGCCGTTTTCGATTTCAAGCTGTACGCGAAACGTGCGGCTGGACGAATTTACGTAAGACGAGACGACGGTGACTCGCCCTTGCAGCGAACTCTTGACTGGCTCGTCCGCTTGTAAGGACAGCAGGCTGCCTGGCTTCACGGCGCCGAATTCTGTCAGCGGCAAGTGCAGTTCGACGTGCAGCTTGCGGCGGTCGGCAATCGTGACGACTGGCTTGGAGCGG
>JAQBZS010000438.1 GCA_027622115.1 Planctomycetota bacterium
CTTCCACCGACGCGGGGTCGGTGGAGAGCACATAGAATCCGGTAGACTCAGCAAAGTTCAATGCTCGCGACCGAAAGCGTTGGAGCAATGAAGACGTCAAGCCGAGAGTATGGAACTTTGAAGCACCCGCCCCCTTCCCTCTTCCCACCGTGTTTTCACCAATGACAGAAACTGTGGCTAGCGCCAAAACGGCTAATGAATCCAGACTACTTGTGGGCCGCGTGTGGCGCGTCTCCCGCCGCGATCAGCCAAGCCAACAAGTCTAGGATTTCATCGCGGGTCATCGTATCCAAAAGCCCCGCCGGCATGACCGAAACCTTGGACTCCTCACGCTCGTCGATGTCGTCCTTATCGACTTGAATCACCTTGGCGTCCTTATCGAGTGGATTCGCCACCAGCTTCAGAAACGTGTCGGTCTCTTCGAGCACCACGCCGCTGATCAATTTGCCTTTTACGGTCACGATGATCTGGGTGCGGTATTTCTTTTCGATCTCCTTGGACGGTTCGAGGATTGTCGTCAGCAACGATTCCGCATTCAGTTTGCCTTCCGCCATCTTCTTGCTGACACTGATCAGATCCGGGCCGATGTTGCCGCCCTGTTCCTTCATCTTGTGGCACTGCATGCAGGACACGCTCTTGAACAACGCGGCACCTCGATCATGTTGGCGTTTCTTGGCCAGGTCCGCGAGGGCCGGCTTCAACTCGTCCAGCTTCCACTTGCGTACGAATTGACGTTTCGGCACTTCCTCGAACACCGCGCGCTCATTCAGTTTTTCGAGCGGGATTTCGCTGATGTCGTTGACCACATGCAGCGTGCCCCACATCGTTCGCCAGTGGCCGGGGAATGTGCAGACGTATTGATATTGGCCGGATTCCGTGGGAGCCGTCAGTTGCAGACGCTGCTGTAGTCCCGGCTGCAACATGCCGGTGGCGGCAAGCACCTTCTTCGAATCCGGAATGAACTGTTTTTTGAAGGCGTCCGGCGACGCACCCATTTTTTCGGCCAAAATACCGACCTCTTCTCGCGACTCCGGCAGAGTGACCACCAGGTTGTGCGGCATGATGTCCGTGTTTTCGAGGATGATCTCGAACGGTTTTCCGGCCTGCACATATAGATTGTCGCGGTCGAATTGCATGCGATGCGGAATCGGCCGCACGATGAAGACGTCGATCGCCAATTCGCTGATTCGGCGACGCACCGCCAGCGCTTCGACCTTGGGCAGCCCGGCAGAGAGATCGCGGGCCAGTTGGATGGCGTCGATGGCGTCGCCGGTCGTGCGCTGCTTTGCGGGGACGGATTCGATGTACTTGATGAGCTGCGCCACCACCGGTCGAGTTTCGTCGGGCGGCAACATGCGGACCTTCAGGTTTTGCGCAGCTTTGAGCGCCACGGCTCGGTAGGGGCCGGCGAGCAACAGCGGCTTCAACGACTGGAACGAATCCAGGTCGTGGTTCGGGATGGCTGCCAACGCCGTAATCGCAACTCGACGAACGCCGATCCGCGGGTCGCCACCGACGTCGATGGCCACGTTGCTGTCCGGTGCGGGGTTGTTCCCTTTGACAAATACCGGCTTGCGTGAACCGTCCAGGATCGGGACGCGAAACTTGTCCAGGCGATTGCCGAGCTTATCACCACGGTTCCAAACCTTGATGGATTCGATCGGAACATCACGCAGCAGATCCAATTCCCACCAGGGGTTTCGGTCGTTCTGGCGCGAATGGGTTTGACCGCCCGCATTGAAACTGGGGTCGGTATTGCCGTCGATGGCTCGCTGAGCACCCGCGCCATTCGACGTGCTGGATTGGCTGGCCGTGCCTTTTCGAGCCACGTTTTCGCCATTGGAAAAGACTTCCACTTCGGCAAGCGTCAGCGTGCGGCGATTGCCGGGCAGTTCGATTCGCACATAGCGACCCACGGTGCCTTTGGTGTCGCCGAGTTTCGCTTCGAGCGGCGCGGGGAGTTTCTTCAGCAGAGGTTGAATGCGGCCATACAGCGATTCGCGGATCGCTGCGTCGTGAATCAACGGCACGGCTTCCACGAAATCTTGCAGCGTGGCGATGCTGGTGCTGCTTTCGTTCCACAATCGTTCGGCGGAACCATCCGCGCTGATCAGTGCCACAGTGGCAACCTTACGAGTGATGCTGCGTTTCGCGGCGGACCGCAGTTTCGCGATTTCGTCGCGTTTGGGCTTCAACCCGGTTGCCGGTTGCATGCCGATCATGTGCGTCATGTCCGCGATGACTCGATCGGCTTGTTCGAGCTTGGAAGCGTCCAGCTTTTGCACGACCGCCAGCACTTCGGTCACGGCGTCGGTGCCTCGCAGTTTGGCCAGGCCCTTGACGGCTTCCATGCGATACTGATGCACGACTTTGTCGCGAGTCAGCAGTTCGTTGTAGACCGGCTCACTGCGAGTCATGCCGATCAAATCGCGAGTCGGTACGTTGCCGATGATGTACTCGATGGCTTTCGCGTTCCCGACGGCAAACGGCTGGCCGGTTCCCAGCGACGGCATCCAAAACTTTTCCAATCGGCGAATCGTGTGACGCAACGTGTAGTCGATGTAGTAGTCCGAGGCGTACTTCAGCGATTCCAGCGCCACTTCGGCCGCTTCCGGCGATTCCAGGAAGCTGCATGTTCGAATCGCTTCGAGTCGCACGCGCGGATGCTTGTCCGCGATCGCGGTTCGCAACAGGTCAAGCGTGTCCGGAATGCGGTGCCGCGAATAGCACAAGACTCGCACCGCCGCCGCGCGAGCGTGGTAGTCCTTGGACGAAAGTACGCGTTTCAGCAATTCCGGTTGGACGTCGTCGTGGTGTTGCTGTACCCATAATGCTTCGAGCAAATTGTGTTCGTAGTGTTCGTCCTCGGGCTTCACGCTGACAATCCACTTGCGGAGTGCGGCTTGCACATCCGCTGTATCGAATTCGCGCAGTTTGACACGGGTGCGATAGCGGACGCGGTCTTCCGGCGCGGCCAGCAACGCCACTAGTTCATCGACATTGTTCATGTCGACTTTCGGTGGCTTGAGCAGCAG
Source organism: Planctomycetota bacterium (assembly GCA_027622115.1). Taxonomy (GTDB): domain Bacteria; phylum Planctomycetota; class Planctomycetia; order Planctomycetales; family Planctomycetaceae; genus JAQBZS01. The sequence goes on from JAQBZS010000438.1 coordinate 3,036, forward strand.
GCGGCCCGTTGCGGTGACTCGCCAAATGCGACCGTGGGTATGGTCACGATTCGGGTCACGCAAACTGTGTTGCATATGGCCGATCAACGGGTTGAACCAGTCGATGATGTATAACGCTCCGTCGCCGCCAAACTCCAAGTCCACCGGGCGGAAGTTACGATCGGTCGAATAAATGATGGGTTCGATTTCCTTGCCGACGAAACCGCTGTCGACTTCCTTCACCGTGTGCTGCAACACCCCCTGAAACCCAATGACGTTGTTCAACAAGTAATTGCCCTGCGCCGAGGGCGGAAAGTGACGGCTGCTGACAAATTCGCAACCGGATGTCGGTCGAACACGCTTGGGGAACCACTGTTGCATCTGTTCCTGATAGACGAACTTGAACGGCCCGAAATCGTCCTGGCCGGTGTACTGCGGTGTGCGAGTTGAAAACGCCGTGCCGAAATAGTTGGCTCCACCGGACGCATCCGCCACAAATGTCTGGCCCCATTCGTCGAACGCCGAGCCCCACGGGTTGGCGAAGTTGTAATGCACGAAGGTTTCGAACTTTTGACGCGTCGGTTCGTAGCGATAGACACCGCCGTGTGCGTTGCGAGTCGGACCATAGGGTGATTCAACCTGCGTGACGTGAAACGTGCCTTCGTGCATGTAGAGCCCGCCACCCGGCCCCCAGGTGAACGCGCCGATGGCATGGTGCGAATCGCCGGAATCAAACCCGTGCAGCACGAGTTTCCGTTCGTCGCCGACGAGATCTCCGTCCGTGTCGCGGATATGCATCAGGTTCGGTTCCTGAGCCACATACACGCCGCCGTCACCGATCTCGAAGCCGGTTGGTAAGTGCAGGCCGTCGGCAAAAACCGTTTGCTTGTCGGCCTTGCCGTCTCCGTCGGTGTCTTCGAAGACCAGGATCTTGTCGTTCGGTTTATTGGGCGGCAGGTACTGCGGGTACGACGGCATGGTCGCCACCCAGCAACGCCCCTGGAGGTCAAACGAAATCTGCACGGGGTTCTCGAGGTCCGGGAAGTCGATTTCGCTGGCGAACAGATTGACTTCGTAACCCTTTGCCAACACAAATTGTTTCTGAGCTTCCGCCGGAGGCAGGATCGATGTGGGCTGCTTGAAGTTGGTCGGCACTTTGTAGAGCGGTCGAGTCTTGCTGTCGTCGACGACCGGCGACACTTCGCCGCCACCGGCCACCGTCCAAATGCGAGCGTCTCGGACGGCGGTCATGTCGTCCAGTTTGCCGCGTTCATTCTCGATGACGTACGCGTCCGTGTAAGGCGGATTCCCGTGGTCTCGGCGAGAGCGACCGCCATAAATATAGAACCCGTTCACGGCCCGATATCGGTGAAAGAACTGGAAACACTTCTCGTTCACTTCCGCGCGTAGCGGTTCCAGATCTTTCGACCAACTCGTCGACACCCCAAACAAGCCGTTCATCAACACCGGCGCGATGGCTCGATAGCCGCCATCGGCAAGATGCACGCCGTTGAACGTGAGGTTCGGTTTGGACTGCTCGTAAAGTGCCAGCGACGGACGAAACAGATCTACAAATGTGACGCCATGTTTCGCCGCGATCGTTTGCATCGCTTTGGTGTAAATCTCGATGTTCGCGTTGTTGGCGGATCCGTCGGGGAGATGCGCGTTGCCGGTGTTCTCGTGCGCGATCGGCGAGACCAATGCCAACCGAGGAGCCGACTTCCCGTTGTACTTTTGGGCTTTCGTTTGCGTGATGAATGCTTCCAATTCCTGCTGGAATACTTCGAGTCCCGCCGCTCCGGCAAACGATTCGTTGAACCCGAAGAACGCGACAATCACGTCCGCCTTCTGCATCGTGAGATGCTGATCCGGCGTCCCGAAGTCGAGCGATCGCGGCCGAAAGCGAACTTCATCACCGGCAAAGCCCATGTTGCGAACGACCAGGTTCAACTTGGGAAACTGCTTGTGCAGCAGCGTTTCGAAGTAGCCGAAGTATTGCATGCGTTCGGGCAACGTGTTGCCGATCAAGCAGACATGATCACCCTGCTTGAGTTGCAGTGGCGCGGCATCGCTGCGATTCGGCAGGATCGCCGCAGTGATGAAGGCGACGGTCAAAGTCAACAGCGGTCGATTCACAGAGGTCACTTCGAGAACTCCCGAGATTGGCTGAAAGTGGGTCTTTAGGCGTGTGATCTTTCTGTCGCTGGATCGCTTTGTCAAATCTCTCGGCTGCCGCCGCCGTGACGAATGTCCGACTCAGCCGCGGAGCTGCGGCAGCACCATTCTTCCTTCCGGTTTTCGAAGTGAACGTGGTTTAGATCGTCGCACCGGCGGATTCTGCTGATTGGAATTGTGACGAGTTTCGATTTGCGTCTATCATCCCGCCCCGTTTGATCCCAGGCTGGATGGACTTCGGCCTTGGAATCGGACCGAGCAACGCACGTTGTTGGTCTGGACGGTGAGCGCCGCAATTCAGCTTCATGGAGGAGCCTGCTGATGCGATTGAAGAATGGCCCTTGGTTGAGCCTGTTTCTGTTGACTCCACTGTTTGGCGTGATCGCGCTGGCAGTCTTCGATCTTCCGACGCACGAAAATGTTCGCGCGTCCTCGCCAACCGACCAAGCCACTGTCGCCCCCAAAAAGGCTCACGCGCAGGACGGTCGCTGGTGGATTCAGCCCAAAGGCGACGTGTCCCACACGCGACGCGAAGCCGTCCACCCGTCGGCTCCGTCGCGAGTCGCTTTCGACTCCGAGACCGGGAGACATCAAAGCTCAACCGGTGCCGAAGACCTGTTCGCAGAATTCGGCAAACAGCATCGCAAGGGGGATGCATTCGATGCGTTTGAGCGCGAAACGGCTGCCTGGAATGACGAGTTCCGATCAGCCAACCATGTCGTTCCGCAGCAACTCGCACAGCCGGAGCCGGTTTCCGTGCCGCGACACGTGGAATCGTTTGGGCACGCACCACGGTATCGCGAAATCGTGACGCCACGCTCGGGGTTCGCGGAAGTCGACCCGATTTCGCTGCCCGACCGCAGCAATTCGTCGCAACGACCAACCGGATCCAACCCAACACGATCGATGCTCGCGAATGTCCAACCTCTGGAACAACAGCCTCTCACTTGGCGAACAGCAATCGCGCGGCTGAATCATCTCGGGATTTCCGAATACCGTTTGGAACCGGGGCTCCGCGAGCACGAATTCCTGTTTAGCTGCCGATTTACGCCGAGCGATAATCCTCGGTTGACCCGGCTGTTCATGGCGGAAGCGGTTGAGCCGTTACGAGCGGTCGGCAAAGTGATTGAGCAAGTCGAACAGTGGAAACGGCTTCGATAGCAGCGACGACTGTCACGATGAAAGCCCCGCTTAATACGCATTAGGACCGGCCGATCAATTGCTGCACAGTCCGATGTAGCCGAAGTCGCCAGACTTTGGCTTGCACACCAGTATTGAAGCCAAAGTCTGGCGACTTCGGCT
>JAQBZS010000439.1 GCA_027622115.1 Planctomycetota bacterium
CCGCGTCGAACGCCGCCAAATCTGAAAGACGTATGCCAGACCCCGTCGCGACCGCGGGCCGCATCGTTGACAGAACCGACCTCGGGCCGTTGAATGTCCGTTCAATTCTCCAACAAAAATCGACCATTCATCTCACCGGTCGTTCAAGAGGCTGACTTCGTATGCTCACTCGTCGCGGAATCGCCGTTTCACCGGGAGTGGTGATCGGCCCAGCGTTTGTGCTGGGTTCCGAGGGGTTTCGCATCCCTCGCCGATTCGTGCAAGTGGATGCCGTTGAAACGGAGATCGCGCGTTTCCATGCCGCCTTGGATTCCGTGTGCGAGGAAATCGCCACCAACCAAAAGCTGGCGACCGAGCAACTTGGTAAACAATACGGCGCGATTTTCGGCGCGCATCGGCAGATGGCTCGCGACCCAAGTCTTACGGGTGAAATCGAAGAATTGATCCGCGAAAAGTCGCATTCGCCCGAATATGCGAGCTGCCGCGTGTTGCGTCGCTATGCCAACGTGCTTGAGAATCTCGGCAACCAGTATCACGCCGAACGAGCCGCCGACTTCCACGACCTCGAAAAACAACTGCTGCGACACTTGTTGGGCGAAAGCCGCGAGGAACTGACGCACTTGACGGAACCCGTGGTGGTGTTGGCCCACAATTTGACTCCCAGCGAAACCGCCAAACTCAACCAGCACAACAACAACTTCGTGCTGGGTTTCGCCACGGAAGTCGGCGGTCCCACCAGCCACACCGCGATCTTGGCGGGGGCGTTGGAGATTCCGGCGGTCGTGGGAATCTCGAAGTTTTTGTCGGACTTGTCCGGCGGCGAGACCGTGATCATCGACGGGAATCACGGCAGAGTCATTATCGATCCGGACGAAGCGACACTGGAACGCTATCGCGATTCCGAAGCTCGCCGGCGCACCGTGGCCGAGCGATTGGAGTCGTTGGTTTCGCTGCCGTCCGTCACGTTGGATGGCGAGCCCATCCAACTGTTGGGCAACATCGAATTCCCGAGCGAAGCCGCGCACTGCATGAATCGCGGCGCGGCTGGGATCGGCCTGTATCGCACCGAATTCTTGTACCTCGAACGCAACGCCAATCCCACCGAAGACGACCACTTCGCAGCCTATTCGCAGGTCATTCGTGAATCTCGCGGCCAGCCGGTCGTGATTCGCACGTTGGATTTGGGGGCGGACAAGGTTCCGGGATTCTCACAGCAATTATTCGATTCGGCGCCCAACCCAGTGTTGGGTTTGCGCAGCATTCGGTTGTGCTTGCGAAACCTTCCGCTGTTCAAGACTCAGCTGCGGGCAATCCTGCGAGCGGCCGCGCACGGCGACGTCCGCATCATGTTCCCCATGATTTCGACGCTGCTGGAGTTGCGGCAGGCAAAGATGATCTTGGGTGATGTGATGGAAGATCTTGAGGAACAAGGGCTTGAGTTCAAACGAGACGTTCCGGTCGGTATGATGGTCGAAATTCCGGCTGCGGCCATGTTGGCGGAAGAATTCGCGCGAGAAGTCGATTTCTTCTCCATCGGCACCAACGACCTGATCCAATACACATTGGCGGTCGACCGTTCCGACCCCAACGTGGCTGATCTCTACCGCTCCGGCGATCCATCGATTCTTCGCATGATTCGCCACGTGGTCGCGGCAGCCGCTCGAAATAACCGTTCCGTGACGGTCTGTGGGCAGATGAGTTCCGATCCCAAATTCCTGCCGCTTTTGGTGGGATTTGGCTTGCGACAACTCAGTGCGACACCGCAGACCATTCCGAAACTCAAGGAAGTTGTTCGAAGTCTGACAATTGAAAAGGCCGAGGAGATCGCTCGACACGCCGACAGCCTGGAATTGGCTCGCGACGTCGAGAACTATCTTCGCGGCGAATTACAAAGTCTCTGTCCTGATTCCGTCATCTAAGGCAACCCGAATTCCATGAACAACCTGGAAACCGTGGGCTAGCGCTCGATGGCCCCAGGGTTGTGAGCCGTGACGCGTAAGCGGTCGGGCACCGAGATGTGCCCGAGGCCTTACGACCCACGGCTCACCCACAACTCTGGGAGCATTGGGCGATCGCCCAGCGGCTGAGGTCATGGGGTGCGAGTTGCCACGCTTAGTGCCGGGTCGGGTTATGCGGTTACATAGAAACATCGATCCAAGCCGGGCGCGTGTCCGGCAACTTTACAGGTCTGAACAGCGTGCGAATTCGACCGAGCACCGAGGGAACCAGTCCGGCAAGCCGTTTGCCTGACACCACGACTGCGTCGCTGACGCGGCAATCGCTCTCCTGCCATACGTCGCTGAATTCAATTTCAGTCGGCGCCGACTTGAGCGCTCAAAACGTGCAGTGTTCCCTCGCCGCCACGGTTTCCAGCGTCTCTGGTGACTTGCATTCTTCCTCTCGGATCAACGGCAACCGACCATCCAAAACTCTTGCAATGGTTGCCGCCGACACACTCAGTTCCGTCGGTCGTCTCAATTCGAGACTCACCGCCGCGAACGGAAGAACGGCATTCAACAGCTGGAAAACGCCGCGCCGCATTTCTTGCCACCGGGACGGTCCGGCCCATTTGGCCACCCCAAGACCGAATTCATCCCCGGATTCACGGCTACGGCGCGGGGCTTCGTCGGCAGGCTCTGCTTGCATTTCGCACTCTGTTCGTCAGCAATCCAGACGAAGGGTGTTCCATGAAGAAAGAAATGTTGATCAACGTACTCCAGCCCGAGGAGAGCCGGATTGCAATCGTCGAGGACGGGATCCTCGAAGAATTGTACGTTGAACGGAGAAGTTCCGAGAATTACGTCGGAAACATCTACAAGGGCCGAGTCGTCAATATCGAGCCCAGTATCCAGGCGGCTTTCGTGGACTTTGGAGTCGGTCGGAACGGCTTCTTGCACGTGAGCGACGTCGAGTTTCAATACTACAAGCATCTCGAGTCGAAGGGACGGGGTCGGGACGGCGACGGAGACCAACGCGGCGGCGGCAAAGGCCCCCCCAATCGCCGGTTCAACGAACGGAATGCCCGCAGCAAGCCACCGATCCAGGACATCTTCCGACGCGGCAGCGAAGTGCTGGTGCAGGTCATCAAAGAGGGCATCGGAACCAAGGGGCCGACGCTTTCCACCTACATCAGTATTCCCGGCCGCTATTTGGTTTTAATGCCGGGACTGCAACGAGTCGGCGTCAGTCGCAAGATCGACGACGACGATGTCCGCCGAAAATTGCGGCGAGCCTTGTTGGATCTCGATCCACCGGAAGGGCTGGGATTCATCATTCGCACTGCGGGAGTCGATCGTTCGCAGAAAGACTTGCAGCGGGACATGAATTATCTGCTGCGGCTGTGGAAGACGATCGTCGGTCGCATCAAGACGATGCCGGGTCCGGTCGACATCTACGAAGAAAGCGACATGATCATCCGCACGATCCGCGACATCTACAACGCGGAAATCGACGGGGTTTGGATCGATGAAGAGGAAGCGTTCAACCGCGCTCGCGACTTCATGAAAATCGTGATGCCGCGTCAGGTCGAGCGGATTCAGTTCTACAAGGACACGGAACCCCTCTTCAACAAGTACAACATCGACGAAGAGATCATCAAGATTCAGAGTCGACACGTGCCGCTCGAAGGTGGTGGTTCGATTGTCATCGACCAAACGGAAGCCCTGGTGGCCATCGACGTCAACAGCGGCAACTTCCGAGTGGACGACAACGCCGAGCAAACGGCCTATCAGGTGAATCTCAAGGCGGCGGAAGAGATCTCAAGGCAGATTCGCTTGCGAGATCTTGGCGGCGTCATCGTCAACGACTTCATCGATATGCGTGACGAGCGTCATCGGCGGGGTGTCGAGCAGGCGCTGAGCAACGCGGTGAAACGCGACCGGGCTCGCACGAAAGTGTTGCGGATCAGCCCCTTTGGGCTCATCGAGATGACGCGGCAACGAATTCGACCGTCCTTGCGGCGGAGCGTTTACGAGGACTGCCCATCGTGTCGCGGCGTCGGCCAAGTCAAGACGGCCGAGAGTATGTCGATCGAAGTCATGCGATTGTTGATGACGGCCGCCAGCCGGGACGACGTGTCGCGAATCGTGATTCAAGTTCCGGAACGCGTGGCGAATTACCTCAATAACGCGAAACGTCGCGCCGTGACTCACTTGGAAGAAGTCTGCAACGTGTTGGTCACGATCGACGCTCGCATGGATGTAACGCCCGAGTTTCTCCGCATTCGCTGCATGGATGACATTGGAGCGGAAGTGAAGGTGGCCCTGACCTCGGACTCGCATTCCACATGACGAGTGGCTAGTATTTTCGCCCTTCAAAACACGGCTGGCGGATGAATCACTGCAAGTCGTGTCATAGTCAACACTTGGGCTCGCAACGAGCCGACGAAAGAATCCCCAATGTTCGCAATCGTCGAAAACGGTAGCCGACAGCACCGAGTCACGCCGGGCCTGACATTTGCTATCGATTACATGGCCGACTCGTCACCCGGAGACACGGTGACGTTTGACCGAATTCTGCTGGCCAATGGCGGCGGAGCCAGCAAGATTGGCCAGCCCCTCTTAGAGGGTGCCACGGTCGAAGCGGAAGTCGCGCATCCGTTGACCAAAGGACCGAAACTGGAAGTCCAAAAAAACCGTCGTCGCAAGAATTCGCGGACTCACACCGGTCACCGCCAGAAGCACACCACCGTCAAAGTGACGGCGATCAATGTGCCCGGTCTGGAAATCGTCGAATCCGCCGAACCGACACCGGAAGAATCACCCGCTGCCGCGACTACAGAGCCGGTTGTGGAAACACCGATTGAAGAACCAACTGCCGAGGAATCCGGTGACGCGACGACGGACGAGAATTAACCGCATTCGACGCTACGGTTACTCGATAGGAACGGTGTAGCTGATCGCTCCGATCGGCTCGCCCTTCTTCGCGTCGGCGTAATGTGCATGGCACATGACGCACTAATATCCAACATCGTCGATGGACTTGGAATCACAGCCCGTGGTTGAGTCCCTGTAATGCTTCCGGAAGAAAGCGACCGTCCCGGCGGACGAGTACGCCGTCGAACCAGATTTCACCGCCGCCGTATGCGGGCGTTTGAATCAGCACCAAGTCCCAGTGCACGCGGCTGCGATTCCCGTTGTCGGCGGTGTCATAGGCATTGCCCGGCGTCAGGTGAAAGGAACCACCGATCTTCTCGTCGAACAATGTATCGAGCATCGGGCGTTTGACTTGGTTATTGCAGCCGATGGACCATTCACCGATGTAGCGAGCGCCTTCGTCGGAATCGAGCACTTTGTTGAGTCGATCCGTTTCGCCGCCGCACTCGGCCGTCACGATCTTGCCGTCTTGGAATTCGAATCGAATCCCATCGTAAATCGTGCCCTGATAACGAGACTTCGTGTTGTATTGGATCGTCCCGTTCACGCTGTTTCGCACGGGAGCCGTGAAGCATTCACCATCGGGAATGTTGCGACCGCCCGAACACGGGATGACGGGGATGTCCTTGATCGAAAACGAAAGGTCCGTTCCGGGCGAGACAATCCGCACTTGATCGGTCGCTTGCATCAGTTCCACCAGCGGCTTGAGATCCTCGGCCATTTTGGCGTAATCGGCGGTACACACGTCGAAGTAGAAGTCTTCGAAGGCCGCCGTGCTCATGTCCGCAGACTGAGCCATCGAGGCGGTCGGATATCGCAAGACGACCCACTCAGTTTTCGGGACTCGAACATCGATATGCACCGGCTTCCACCAGTGCTGTTGGTAAAGATCGAGTTGCTCGGCGGGCACGTCCGACATTTCACTGCTGTTCGACGCTCCGCGAATCCCGATGTAGGCGTCCATCCGCTCCATCTGATCCCGTTCGAAGCCGCCGGCCAACTGCATCGATTCCACGGTGGCGGTTTTGTAGAGCGACCGCAGGACGGTGTTGTCTTTCTGAGAGACCCAAGGGATCGCGCCCTGCGCGGCGGCCAATTCGACCAACCGGCAGACCAATTGCGAGTCCGGCAAATCGAAGCTCTCGATCATCACGTTCTGACCGGGTTGCAGTCGGCAACTGTGATGGATCAAGGTTTCGGCCAGTCGTTGGATGCGCGGATCGTTCATCGTGTCTTTCCGAGATGGGATGTTTGGTACGGGGTGAAATCCGACCCAACTTTCGCGAATCGAACCTCGTTGGGCCAGTCGACCGGTGACGGCTGCCCCGCCGGGGAATTCAACCGCCGAGCCCGTCTTTCGCCACAAGCAGAAGTGATTCGGTGCTTTCGCATGACAGTCCGAACAATTCGTCAGTGGCTTGTTTCGAAATGTTTACGCCCGCCGTCGTCGTTCTCGCCGAATGATGCGGTTGTGCTGCACAATCGAAACGCGTGATGTGGCGAGTGTTGACTAGAAGCTATCTGAAAAAGGGGTCTGACCTAGCGTGTTGAAAATCTCGGGTTGACACGGGAAACAGTTCAAGCAGGTTTTGAACTCGGAGAGGGGG
>JAQBZS010000440.1 GCA_027622115.1 Planctomycetota bacterium
AGACTTAATATGAAACTTTCGCATATACATCTCATCGCCGTATTGGCGGCAGTGTCGACGTCCACGGCCTCGGCGGGCTTGTTCGATTTCTTGCGCAAGGCGGACGTCCACAAGCCCGACTGCGAATGTGTCGGTTCAAGAACCAATTGCTGTAACGAGAGTTGCAAGAATTACGGAGTCTGCAAGCAGCCCTGCGGGCATTGCGTGCCGACATCCAAGTGCGTCGATGTCAAGAAAACCTGCTTCAACGTGGAATGCAAAACGATTTGCATTCCCGCCGTCAGGTTGCCGTGGCAAAGTTGTTGCGAAGCTCGATGCGGTGAAGTCCGCGCGGTCCGCATTCTCAAGAAAAGCTCCAAGGTTGTGGGACAAAAGCTGGTCTGCGATTGGACGGCAGTTTCTGATTGCTGCAAAGGCACCGGCTGCAATCACCGCGGCTGTTGCGACCAAGACCCGAACGCGGCTCCCACACCGGACGGACTTCCGGCAGACGTCGTCCCCCCCGCCCCACCGATTCCCGCCACTGGGCCAACTGCCGCGATCTATTTGCCGTCGCGGATTCTTCGCGTGAGTCACACGCTGCAACGTTGAGTTTCCGTGGGGAAAGCTGGGCGTTGGTGATGTCTCGTATTGACTCACTCAGGGTCGGCGAATGAAGTCGCAGTGAACTGGCTCGATGTCGAATGGTCGTGAATCTCTTCGCCCGAGTTCCTGCGGAGCGCCGTGTGCCGATCCATCCAAACGTTCCATGTGGCAAATCGTCGCAGCCTGCAATTCAACAAGCGGCATTCCCCGCACTTCGGCCACGCACCCAATCCATGCGGCCCGATTCGTCAAACGAACGCTACGCTAAAAGCGTATTCTCACGGGTCGAATTGGAATAAGTGCCATGATTGGCGATCGGCGGCTTGCATCCGGCATTCGGCCGCAGCGGTTCCCTCGTCCCAAAATGCGTCAATGACGCCTTTGCGATTGGCAATGCTTTTGAGGTACTTCGTACACAACTCCGCGTTTGGTTCTTCCGGCATCGTCGATCCCAACTCGATGATGCAATCCAGTACATCGCGGAACCGCTTCACCAACTGTGGATTCGCGCCATCATCCTTCACTGCCAAATCCGGTTGGGAGGGATTGCCGTACAACGACACAAAACAACTGTGGGCAGCACGCGATGCTTGGCACGCCAGCATGAGGCTGAAGTAGTCCCGACGACTCGAAAACAATACGCAGGCCGTTTCCAGAACATCCAACGCATGTGGCAGGGTTAAATGGCCTGCGTCGAAATGTTCAACCACCTCATTCAGCATGCGTACCACAATCGACTGTGGCAGTGCCGCAGCGATATCTTGATTCTGAGTCGTCATCGATCCCTCTTGTATACGCACATACATTTATGTAAAAAACCAAGTTCGGCAGGCTAAGAAGTCGAGTTTCGGAAAGCAATGTTACCTGAATGGATTGCCACGCCGCCAATCTGCCGATCGGGCCGACACGCGCGGACGGAATCGGATCGGAAATATCCACGACATGCATTCCGATTGCCACTCAAGCGGCGAGACGTCTTCGGCGACTTGTGCCGATCGCAGCGGTGATCAGCTGCACGGTCTCGGCTGTTGCTCCTTGCTGTTCCGTCACAAACCGTTGGGCTTTCGCGCCGACGCGCATCCGCTCGTGAGGCTGTTCGATGAGATGTTGCACGGTCTCGCACATTTCGTCCGCATTGCGCACGACGTTGGCGGCATGGTTCGCGAGCAGCCCATCTACCGCGTCGCGGAAATTCCATGTGTTCGGTCCGAACAACACCGCCGCGCCATAGGCTGCCGGTTCGATCATGTTCTGGCCGCCGCGTTGCGTGAGACTTCCGCCGACAAACGCGATGTCCGCCAGACCCCAGCAATCCGACAGCTCTCCCAGTGTATCCAACAGGCAAACAGGCGCTTGCCGATGCGATTGCGTGGCGTTTGCCCCGGTCGCGTTTGCTGCGGTCGTGGAACGTCGCGTCGTGACGTGCCCCTTTTGTTCGATCAGCCGTGCCACTTCGTCGAATCGTTCTTTGTGTCGCGGCACGATGATGAGCCGCAATTCCGGGTGCTCGACTCGCAGTTTGGCATAGCAATCCAAAACGATGGCTTCTTCCGGGTCTTGTGTGCTCCCGGCAATCCACACGACCTCGTTGTCTCGAAGACCGAACCACTCGCGGATGGCGAGCGTGCGAGAGTTCCGCCGATCGGTTTGGAGGTTGTCGAACTTGATGGAACCGGTGACGTGAATCCGCTCGTCCGGCGCGCCGAGTTGTCGCAATCGATCGGCGTAAGTTTCATTCTGAACCGCCAGCGTTTGGAACTTTGCGAGTAATCGTGACATCAACGGTCGGATGCGACGGTAGCCTCGAAAACTGCGTTCTCCGATGCGACCGTTGATGAGCAACAGCGGGACTTGCCGTCGAGCCGCGCTGCGAATGAAGTTGGGCCACAATTCCAGTTCGACCAATACGATTGCTGATGATTGAACACGTGCGATCGCCGCCGCAACCGACCACGAAAAATCGAGTGGAAAGTAGCACACTTGATGCTTAGGGAAGCGGGTCTTGGCTACGGCTTGACCGGTGGACGTAGTCGTCGAGATCAGAATGTCGACGTCCGGCGATTGACGGATGAGTTGTTGGATCAGTCCGTCGAGCAGCAGGACTTCCCCGACGCTGACCGCGTGAAACCAAACGCGTGGCCGGTCGTTTTCACGCAACGGCAGTCGGCCGAGCAGTTTTTGTTGCCAGCCTTCGCGGTACTTTCCCATCCGGACAATGCGGTACAGCAGGATCGGTGAAACAGCAATCAGCAACAGGACATAGCACGCATTAATCAACCAGGACATCCTCGGGCATCCTTTCCCGCAGTGAAGTCAAGATCCGCAGCACTTCTTGTACTTCTTTCCGCTGCCACAAATACAGGGGTCGTTGCGTCCCACCTTGAGGCTGCGATTCACAATCGGCTCAATCGTCTTGACGTCCTGTCCGGGTTCTCGACCTTCCGGGGATTCGGCAATGAAATCGTCATGAGCCTCCGCGTGGACCGTGCCGGTGATTTCCCAGAGCGAACCGACGAACTCGGGGCTCTCCATTTCGAGCCGAAAGATCGCATTCGTGACTTGTTCGCCGATGCGTTCCCACATCGTGGCGAACGCGCTCTGACCTTCGCGTTTGTATTCAACCTTCGGATCCTTTTGGGCCAGACTTCGCAGCCCAATGCTGGATCGTAGGTAGTCCATGAAATACAGGTGCTCTTTCCACGCGGTATCGAGGATCTCCAAGATCAACTGCCGCTCCGCGTGAGCCAATTCCGGTCGATACACTTTTTCGTATTCGCCGAGCACTCGCAGCCGTGCTTCGTCCGTTGTTTCGAAGGGATCGAATTCGCACTTGAATTCTTGATTGGCCCATGTTGCCAGTTGCCGCAATCCATCCGCGTGCGATTCCGAATTCCTCGCGTCGGTGTCATGACCGTTGCCGTTCGAAGCCAATAACAATCGCTTTTCGATGTTCGTGCCGAGTTCCGCGTTGAAGAAACTTCGGCTGCGGTGTACCAGCAAGTCTTCGATCTCTTTGCGGCTCTTACTTTTCAGGTCGTCTTGATCCAGCTCGGCATGGAATCGCTCATTGGCCCAGTGCAACAGCCCGCTACGATCCGAGCGTTCCCCCGTGGCTTGGCGACTTTCCAGGAACTTGGTGATCCCCACCGAGACCGGAAACAGAATTTCCTTTTCACGATAAGTCTCGCGGACGCGCGCCGTCACGATTTCGATCACGTCGTCCAGTTCTTTGCCGACCAGTTCATCGTGCGAAATCGTGAGGTTGAACTGGAAATTCACCCAACTGCAAAGTCCCTTGACCGGGAAGGCGTCGTCCAAGAACTGATCAAGTTCCGAGTACTTGAATCGGCCAATCGCCTCATTCGCCCGCTCAAACAGATAGCGATGCAGGTCGTCGCGACCGGTTTTCTTCAGCTCGCGTTCGTTGGTATTCAGTCCAAAATGAGCGTTGGCCCATTGACTCAATGCCAACCAATTCCATTCGTTTTCGTCGTCGTTCTCCGGCAGTGCCTCATCCATTTGCTCGATGATCAGATCCTCAGCCTGACGACGCGCCTCGGACCCCAGGTGATATTCCAGATTCTCGCGGCTCATGCCGTCGATATCGTCCGGCATGATATGGATACGAATGTTGGATCTGGCCCATTCGGCGATGGACGACCACATGTAATTGGGATCCAGAAAATGCGCCGTCCAACGGGAAATCTGCCCGTCGATCATTTCCAGAATCAGCTCGCGGCAATTGGCTCCGTCGAGAATCCGTTGTCGATACGAGTAGACCGACTTCCGTTGCTCGTCCATGACTTCGTCGTAATCCAGCAGATGCTTGCGCTGGTCGAAGTGGCGCTCTTCCACTTTTTTCTGAGCACCTTCGATTTTATTGGTCACCATCTTGCTTTCGATCGCTTCGCCGTCCTGCAAACCGCCCCATTCGAGGACTTTCTTCAGCCGTTCCCCACCAAACAGCCGCATGATCTTGTCTTCGAGCGAAATGAAGAATCGGCTCGACCCCGGATCACCCTGACGCCCGGATCGGCCGCGAAGCTGCAAGTCGATGCGTCGCGAATCATGGCGTTCCGACCCGACGACATGCAGACCGCCGATTCGCTGGACTTCTTTTTCTTCGGTGTCCATCCCCTCGCGTTTGGCGATTTCGGCCGTCAACGCGTCCCAGTCGGCCTTCGAAACTTCAAGCCGCGACGAATATGTCTGGCTGAATTCCTGCCAGGCCATGTGATCCGGGTTGCCGCCGAGAATGATGTCCGTGCCGCGGCCCGCCATGTTGGTGGCAATCGTCACGGCGTCCTTGCGGCCCGCTTGCGCGATGATTTCGGCTTCGCGCTCGTGAAACTTGGCGTTGAGCACGTTGTGTTTGATGCCGTGTTTGTTGAGACGGTTACTGACCAACTCGGAGGTTTCAATCGAAGTCGTGCCGACGAGGATTGGTCGGTGCGTTGCATGGACTTCGCGAACCTCTTCCACGACGGCTTCCCACTTTTCCTTGTCCGTCTTGTAGATGCGATCGGGGAAGTTTTCGCGGATGAGCGGCTTGTTCGTCGGTACGGCGAGCACATCCAGTTTGTAAATCTTCCAGAACTCGCTCGCTTCGGTCATGGCCGTACCGGTCATGCCGCCCAGCTTCTTGTAGAGCTTGAAATAATTCTGCAGCGTGATCGTCGCCAGCGTCTGCGACTCTTCCTTGACCTTGACCCGCTCCTTGGATTCAACGGCCTGATGCAGTCCGTCGCTCCATTGTCGACCTTCCATCTTGCGACCGGTGAATTCATCGACAATCACCACTTGGTCGTTTTCGACGACATAGTTGATGTCGCGTTTATAGAGATGGTGGGCCTTGAGCGCGTTGTCGATCAAATGCGGCCATTCCATGTTGCCGGCCGTGTAAAAGCTTTCAACGCCGACCAACTCTTCCGCGTGCCGCACGCCAGCTTCCGTCATGTGGCAAGTGTGCTCTTTCTCCTTGATCTCGAAGTCCACCCCCTGGACCAGTTGCGTCGCGATACGATCCGCCTTGGGGTACTTCGTGACGTCGTCGTGAGCCGGCCCCGAAATGATCAGCGGCGTGCGGGCTTCGTCGATCAGGATGTTGTCGATTTCATCAATAATGGCGTAGTCCAGCGGTCCTTGGACTTGCAGCTCGCGAGTCGGCTTCATGTTGTCGCGCAGGTAGTCGAAGCCAAACTCGTTGTTGGTGCCGTAAGTGATGTCGCGCGCGTAGTGCTTTTGACGTTCGTCCGGCTGCATCTGGGATTGAATCGCCCCGACGGTCAAACCCAAGCCCATGTGCAGCGGCCCCATCCACTCCATGTCACGCAAAGCGAGATAATCGTTGACCGTGATTACGTGGACTTTGTGTGCCAGCGCATTCAAATACGCCGGCAGTGTCGATACGAGCGTCTTGCCTTCGCCCGTGACCATTTCCGCGATTTGCCCGCGGTGCAGGATGTATCCGCCGACCAACTGTACGTCGTAGTGCCGCATTTTGAGGAATCGCTTCCCGGCTTCGCGTGCGGCAGCGAACGCATCGGGCAGGATGTCGTCCAGTGTCTGACCATCGGCGAGTCGTCTGCGGAACTTGTCCGTCGATTCCTTCAATTCGCTCTCCGAGAGTTTTTCCCACTCGGGCTCAAGCTGGTTGATTCGATCGAGAACCGATCCGGGCACGACGCTTCCGGTGCCGTCTTTTTCACGAACGAATCCGATTTGCTTGATGCGGCGTTCGTTTGAAGAGCCGAAAACTCGCGACAGCATTTGTTCGATACCGGCGGTTAAGCTGGTAAACAGGCTGCCGATGACGTCGGCGACTTTAGAGAGGAATTCCATGAACTCGCTCGGGTTACTACGGCAGGGAAAGGGAGAGGCGG
>JAQBZS010000441.1 GCA_027622115.1 Planctomycetota bacterium
AGAACCGCCCGCGATTTGCCCCGCCGATGCAGGTGGCGTCGATGACGTGGCTCCACCTCCCGGACGTATCGTTGCCGAAACCGGCTCGCCATCGCCGCCCGTGTCCTTGATTGCAAGAGCCGTCACTTGGCTGCCGATCACGCTTGTCCCATTGATCGTGACATTGGCGTTGCCGGTCGGGGTCGCGAAATTGCCGACTTCCAAGTCCGTGTATTTCTGCAAGAGTCCGGAACCCGCAGTCTGGACTCGGATTTTGTATCTCGCACCCGGTCCCGGTCGCCCACTGACCACGCGATACGCGACCGAAATCTCCTTGTTGAACACCTGAGCGTCTCGCACTTGAAAATTGGAAAGCACCACCCAGAAGCGGCCTTGCGGGATCGCGGTGTCGCCGGCTCCCGGCTGAGCGGCTGGGTTGTTGCCGCCCGCTGGAGCGAACGCGTTCGGATCCGTCGTTGGTGGCGTATTGTTCTGCGTGGATGCGGAATTGGCGGCGACACTGTTGTTCGCGTCGGCGTTGGACGCGTTCGTTGAATCATCTCCGCCGCTCATCGCCACGACGACGCCGATCACGACCACGGCGAGCAACAACACTCCCGCGCCAATCGCGGCTGGAAGCACCCAGGTCGGCGTTCCAGATCCAGACTTTTTCGCGGTTCGTTTGCTCGATCCACGCCTGGCCGGTCGTCCGCCTTGAGCCGATGTTCCACGTCGAGCCGATGTTCCGCGGCCGGAAGATCGGGATTCCCTTGAAGTTCGTGAACTCCTGCTGCGGCGGCGTGGGCGATCGTCGAAGCCTTCGTCGTCCTCGTAGCCGTCATCAAAGTCGTCTTCGTAGTCGTCGTCTTCGTCCGTGCGTCGGCGTCGTTTCGCCATGATTGAGCCCCGCGTTGAATCAATGCGTCCGGTTCGTCAAACATTTCATTCGAGCAGGGTTGATGATACTGTCGGCGAATCGTCATTCAAAACGAACAGCAAGACGACATCACTCGGTCTCAACTCGATTGATCGGCGAAACGCGATGAACAAGGCACTGGCGGACATGGGAGTTGCTGTCGGGTTGCTCGGGGCAATCGGTGCGGTTGTGGCCGTGGATGTGTGGATCAATCCCGATGGCGGAGCCAGTGGCGTGGCAGCCGATGGACAACCGCGTCGCGGCGGACTCCTGTCGAGATCCATCTACGCGCGTCGGACCGCCGAAGACCGCGAAGAGTGGATTCAGGATTACGGAGGATCGCCGATCTCGGAGCAATCGGTCACGAACGGTCTGGCTTGGTTGGCTCGGCATCAGGCTCAGGATGGTTCGTGGTCCAATCGCTGTTTGGGTCCGCACAAGGAATCGCTTTGCGAAGAGCAGGATCGTTGCACGCTGCCCGGCCGTGCCCATTCGATGGCACTCACGGGTTTGCCGCTCCTCGCGTTTCAGGCTGGCGGGCATTACCACTTCAACGAGCAGAAGTATTCGGACGTGGTCACGAAGGGCTTGGACTGGTTGGTTGAGCATCAACGAAAGGACGGCGGGCTGCATGGAGCGGAACCGGGAAGTCACACCAGCCATTATATGTATGAACATGGGATCGCCGCGTTCGCACTGGCCGAAGCGTGCGCGCTCTCGCATTCTTTTCAACGCCCGATCGAAGGTCGCTATCAGCAGGCACTCGAACACGCCGTTCAATTTATCCTGGACAATCAGCATGCCGACGGCGGTTGGCGGTACTCGCCGAACAAACAAAGTCCGAGCGACACTTCCATTTCCGGCTGGCAGGTGCTCGCTCTGAAGACCGCCAAGGAAGCGGGCGTGAAGATCGATAACGACGTCATCGAACAGATTCGATACTTCTTCAAAAAGTGCGAAACCGGTCGCGACGGTCGAACCGGCTACGTGGCGGGCGGCGGACTGAATACGGATGCGACTACGGGCGTCGGCATGTTGGCTCACCAATTCTTGCTGGGGACCGGTGATTCAAAATTGGTTTCGGACGCAGCGCCGTTTCTCGCGAAACTCGCCGAAACAAAGTGGAAGAGCGACCGTAGCGTTCCCGACTACTACCTGTGGTACAACTGCACGCTCGCCATGTTTCAGGCGAGTAAGGCCCACAAGGCCGAATGGTCGCGTTGGAACGACGTCATTCGCGAACGCCTCATCGCTCTGCAAGCCGGTCAGGAAGCGGGCTGCGAACGTGGAAGCTGGGCTCCCAAGGGCTCGCATGATCCGGAGGGCGGACGTATCTACGCGACCGCGCTGGCTGTACTTACACTGGAAGTCTATTACCGGTTTGCTCAATGAATGCCCAAGACATCGAACAACTGTTCCGCAAGACGCTCGGGGATCGTCGAATGTCTCGCGGCGAGCGGAAGGCTCTCTCCCAATTACTCGACCAACTCGACCCGTCCGAACAGACACTCACTGTGTTCCGAAATGTGGCGTTCAAGTTAGCCAGCGAAGCCGTCAACACGCCGCAGGATCGCGCGATCGTCGAGTGGCTTGAAGAGGCCGTGAAACTGTTGCAAGCCGCGAGCCAAACGTCCGTCAAACCCACGATCGCCGAGGCCCATTTCAGCCCGCAGGACAATTGCCTGAGCCGCATCAACGGCCTGTTGGGTGCGGCAAAAAGCCGTGTCGACATCTGCGTCTTCACGATCACCGACGACCGGATCGCAGCGACCATCATCGACGCACATCGTCGCGGAGTCACCGTTCGCATCATCACGGATGACGATAAGAGCCAAGACTTGGGGTCCGACATCGACCGGCTTGCGGCAGCGGGAATTGAAGTGCGAGTCGATCGCAGCCAGTTCCATATGCACCACAAGTACGGCGTCTTCGATCGCAAGATTCTGCTGACTGGCAGTTTCAATTGGACGCGATCGGCCTCACAGAACAACGAAGAGAACTTCATCATCACCGACGACCGACGCTTGGTACGACCGTTCGTCGCGTCATTCGAAGATCTCTGGGCAAAATTCGCGTGAGGCAAGTCGACCGTAGCTTGGGACCATGTGCCGAGCGGTCACGGGACAATGGTCCCGTGCTACGTCCGAGAACCAACTCCAGACGCGTCAAGGTCTCGATGTCCCTCAATCCAACGTTTGGCCAAGAAAACAGAATGGGTGAAAGATTCGGGAACGCACCAATCACCGCTCGCCTTCAATTCATGTCTTTCGTGTCATTCGTGGTTCAACATCCTTTACTGCATCCCAAAGAGCGCTTTCGAGGAACCACCGCATGTCCGTCGACCGTGACGAACTGCTCTTCAGCGTACTTGATGAACTGATCGCCCAATCCAAGGATGGCCGACAACCGGACGTTGAAAGCGCGGTGGCCGCTCATCCGGAGTTGGCCGGCGATCTTCGCCAACTGCTGGCGACCGCGTTGATCGCCGAGGACTTCGGCAGTTTCACCGGTGATCCGACACTCTCCGGAATCTCGGGCGAGACAGACTCACACGAGTCGCTTCAAGCGCCACGTCGTTTCCACGGCTTCGAACTGATCAAGGAAATTGGTCGCGGCGGCATGGGGGTGGTTTACAGTGCGCGGCAACCGAGCCTCGCCCGCAACGTGGCCATCAAGATGATCCTCAAGGGCACGTTTGCATCCGCCGCCGACATCACTCGATTTCGCGCCGAAGCGGAGTCCGCGGCGCGGCTGAGTCATCCCAATATCGTGCCGGTCTATGAAGTGGGCGACGTCGATGGCCAGCCGTTCTTCAGCATGAAGTTGATCGACGGAGTCAACTTGTTTCAGCGACTGGTGGACGGCCCGCTTCCGCCGCGCGAAGCTGCTCGCATCCTGGCACCGGTCGCGCGGGCGATTGCCGAAGCGCATCGGAACGGCGTGCTGCATCGCGACTTGAAACCGTCGAACATCCTCATCGATCACGCCGGCCAGCCCTATGTGACCGACTTCGGCTTGGCGAAACGAGTCGATACTGCGGACGGCAACGTCGTGTCGGCGTTGACTCAAAGTGGGGCCGTGCTGGGGACTCCGGGATACATGGCTCCGGAGCAAGCCGCTGGCCAGCGCGGCGTCGTCAGTCCGGCCACCGATGTCTACAGCTTGGGAGCGATTCTGTACGCCCTGCTGACGGGCCATCCACCGTTTCAGGCAACCACCGCCATCGACGCGATCCTGATGGTGCTCGAACAGGATCCATTGCCCCCGCGATTATTGAATCCCCATGCGGACGCGGACCTTGAAGTCGTCGCCCTCAAATGTTTGCAAAAGCCGCCCGATCTGCGCTATGCATCCGCCGACGCTTTGGCTGACGATTTAGAAGCCTATCTGGCGAACGAACCGATCGCGGCGCGGTCGTCGCAGTTCATCGACGTGATCTCGCGAACATTTCGCGAAACGCACCACGCGGGCGTCCTCGAGAATTGGGGCTTGCTGTGGATGTGGCACAGCTTGGTCGTGCTGTCGCTGTGCATCGTAACGAACGGGATGCAGTTGAGCGGGGTCGAATCGCGAGTACCGTATCTGGGCATCTGGGTGGTGGGCCTGAGTATCTGGGCCGGAATCTTCTGGGAATTGCGTCGCCGAGCCGGACCGATCACTTTCGTCGAACGTCAGATTGCTCATTGCTGGGCGGCGAGCATGGGAGCCAGCATGTTGCTGTACGCGGTCGAAGCGTTGTTGGGGCTGCGCGTGTTGGAGTTGTCGCCGGTATTGGCGTTGATCACGGGAATGGTATTTCTGGTGAAGGCCGGCATTCTCTCGGGCGCGTTCTACATTCAGTCGGCGATCATGTTCGTCACGGGCGTGATCATGGCAGCTTGGCAACAATCGTATCTGCCCGACATCAGCGTCATGATCTACGGCGTGACGGCGTCCGGCAGCTTTTTCTTTCCAGGCTGGAAGTACTACCGTCAGCGAAAGCGAAGATCTTGAAACCGGCTGACTCGTCCGTAGCTTGGGACAATGGTCCCGAGCAGACAGGGGGCAATGGTCCCAAACGGCCACGGGACAATGGTCCCGAGCTACTGGACTCGTGAATCAATTCTCGGAGATCACACGATGCGCGCTTGCCTCGATTCACTGGTTTCGATCGCACTGATCTCCGCGATCGGCGTGGTCTTCGTCATGGACGACTCGCACGGCAACCCGCCGCCGCAACCCATCCCCACGACCGAGACACCGCAACCCGAATTGCCGCCTCCGCTGCCGCAGTTCGAACCGCCGGTCGAATTCGTCAATTTCGAACCGCCGGTGCCGGAACTGCCCAAGATCGATCCACCCAAGGATTTCGCGCCGCCCATCGACCGCACGCCTCGACTACGAATCGGCTTCGACGACGACTTTCGAGCGGGCATCGTGACTACGTCCGGCAATCCCGACGATCCCGCCGACGACAACAAGAAGCTCACGTATTCCGAAATCGGCTCGACCAACAACACGCGTTTGTTCGTCGATGGTCTCGCGCCCGAGTTGGGCAAGAGTCCCGGCCAAGTGACTCGATCGAATCAAAAGACTGCGCGCGGCGAATTTGAGTCAATCTACATGTTTCGCGGCGTCCGATTGACGCGGCAGTTGACGCTGATTCCCGGTGCGGTGTCGCGTCGCATGGATGTCGTGCGAGTCACGTATCTGGTGGAGAATATCGATCGCCAACCGCACAACGTGGGGCTGCGAGTCATGCTGGATACGTTGATTGGCAACAACGATGGCGTGCCGTTCATCGTGCCGGGCACGGACGGCATCGTGACATCGCCGGTGGTGTATCGATCGGGCAACATCCCGGACTTCGTGCGGGCACTCGAAAATCCCGACTTGCAGAACCCCGGCGTCATTGTCGACATCGGGTTGCGAGTGGACGCTGGCGTGGAGTCGCCGAATGAAGTCGTGCTGTCGTTCTGGCCGGGTAGCGACGCCAAGTGGGACTACGATCGACTCAAGCCGTTCGGCAAGGACACGTGCATCGGGATGTTCTATCTCAAACGTGACATGCAGCCCGGCGAAAAACGCGTCATGAGCTACACCTACGGGTTGGGTTCGATTTCCAGCACTCGCACGCAAAACGCGGCGATCAGCCTCACCGCCGGTGGTCCTTTTCGAGCGGGAGGCAAGTTCTGGCTGGTGGCACTCGTGCAGAACCCACAAGCGGGACAACGCGTCGCTATCAGCTTGCCGACCGGCGTCACGCTTGGGCCGAATGAGCAGGCCGAAAAGCCCGTTCCACCGAGCAAAACGTATTCACAGATTTCGTGGTTGCTCAGCGTGGCCGATCGCGCGGAAGGACAAGCTCTTCTCAAAGCGAAGCTGTTGCCGGACGACACGGAAGAAACCCAGACAATCGACATCGAAGCCCGCAAGGCTCGCCTGAAGCTGATTGCCGACGGTCCGATCACCAGCGGCGGAGCGTTTTGGCTGACGGGCGTCGTTCCCAACCCGCTGCAAGGCCAAGAGGTCGAAATCACGCTTCCGCAAGGTTTGTCGCTCAACCCGCAGGATCCAGCACGCAAGCCTGTG
>JAQBZS010000442.1 GCA_027622115.1 Planctomycetota bacterium
TGGTGTGTCTTGGCGGTTTGGGTGTGGCATCGACGTCATTCCCAAGGCCCCAATTCTATCGACTCTCTGGAAATCCACTTTTCCAGGCTGGTGCAAATTTGCCGCGGCCGTCTGGTGTCTACCCTATTCCATCCCCGAGTTTGATTGATAAAATCCCGACGTTGTGGCATATGAAGACCCGGGCGACATGATTCGTCCTCGTCAGTGAGCGGTCCGCGATCCACGCCTCAGGATGTCAGAGACGATGAACGATTACGAACGCCCGTTCGATTTCTCGATCTCGCTGGGCTCGTGGTTTGGCACTGCGATTCGCGTCAATCTCTTTTTCTTTTTGATCATCCCGGCGTTTTGCTTCGCGCTGGAAGATACCACGTACGGGTTGGTTCTCGGTGCCGTCTTGTTTGTCAGCGTGCTGTGGCACGAATTTGCTCACATTGTGGCGGCTCGTAGGACGGGCGGGGCGGGCGATCGAATCATGATTACGCCTCTGGGTGGAATGGCCTATGTGCAGCCTGGCCCATCGCTGGCGGCTCGAATTTTGACTCCGGCAGCCGGGCCGATGGTCAATTTGGTGATTTGCCTGATTCTGCTGCCGGTTGTCGTCCACTCGTCGCACGCACTCAATGCGATCAACCCATTGCACCTTCCGGGACCACTCAGGTTCCAAGACCAATGGCTGACGGACGTTTTGCTAGTCACGTTTTCCGTGAACTGGGTGTTGTTCTTGATCAATCTGGTGCCGGTCTATCCGTTGGACGGTGGGCAGATTCTCAAGGCAATCCTGCACTCCAAGACGAATGCCGCGCCACAAATCTACATTCGGACGGGGACAATCATTGCTTGGTTGGTGTTGATCGTGGGTCTGGTTCTCAGCGACCCGTCGAGTAAATTTCTGGTGTGCTTCGGTGCCATCATCCTGATTCTGAATCGCGAAGAATCCTTCCGATCCCGTATCTCGGAGACGTCGGACGAATCGTTTCTGGGCTACGACTTTTCCGCGGGCTACACCAGTCTTGAACGGTCGTCACCCGAGGAATTGGAAGACGAAACGGACGACGAGTCTCGGCAATCCGGTGGTCCGCTCCAACGATGGAAAGAGCGAAGACTTGCCGAGAAGCTGGAACGTGATCAGCAGCTCGAATTGGAAGCCGAACAGCAATTGGACGCGATTCTCGAAAAGCTGCACGCGAACGGCATGGAATCGCTCACGGAATCCGAACGGAGCGCACTCGAAAACGCCGCCAATCGCTATCGAGATCGAGAAAAGCGAACACCGTGAATTCTTCGAACAGATGGCGGGCGAGCGACCGGAACTGAACGAACCGACATGGGGCCTTAGAAACGCTCCCAATGCCTCGCTATTTCTCACGCCACAGCGTGGCGTCCTTGATGCCGAGTTGCGATTGCTTGTCGGCGATGTCGCGTTTGAAGCGTTTGGCGTCCAATGGGTAACCCTTCGTCGGCTTTAACCCGTCGATGTGCCGCGTCCAATACGTGTTGAATAACTCCATCGCCGCTTCGCGCGTGTACTTGCACAACATCGAAGCGAGTGCGACCGGCAAGTGCTCTTCCGCCCGAGTTTGGAAGCGAAACTCCGTGTTCCCAACGCGGTAGCGACTCAAGTTTCGCGACTCGTCATGCCGGCTGATCATGCGATCCTCGACAATTTCCGCGATAAATTCGTCGTAGCGATTGCGACCGCCGTGCTTGTCGCAGATCACCAGAGTCGGCTCGTCGCTTTCCAAATCCCACACGTGTTTCAACAACTGCAACGTGACGCGAGTCAGCACCTGCCCCTTCGACCCGACATTCGCCACCTCGCGATTGAAGCGTTCGGTCAGCACCACGTCGCTGCGCATGGCGAGCAATTCCACCGCGTGCCGTTCACATTGCCGCCGCCATAACGCCGTCCATTCCGTGATGTTGTCTCGTGAGACGCTTCGAGGCAGATCGAGATCTTGACCGGCAAACCACGGCTCCGTTTCAAAGTCCGGCACTGACCACGGAGCGACATGCCAAGCCAACTCGCGGAGCGACGTGATCGCGGCGCCGTCGAGTGCCGTACCGCACAGCACGCTTGCTTCAAGATACTCGAATCCGCGATTCGGCGAGTAGACTTCTTTCGAATCCGCGATCCGCAGCACGGAATCTCCGCGTGGCGTATCTCGCGAAATGACGGGTTGCATCGCCGACCAAAAATCAAAATCTTCGATCTTGCCCGGAATCTTCCAAGCCGTCGCCGACACGACCAACGGTCCCAGGTTCGGCCCGTATCCCGCCTCGTCCATTCCGATCAAAATCGCCATGAGATCGATGCACTCCGTGTCGGCTTACCATTCTTCCGGTTTTCGGAGAGAACGCGGTTTAGACCACGGCGTCGGCTGTTTCCGAGTAAATGTTCTTGCCGACGATCTCACTCCAGCGATCCAGCACGCGTCTCCACATCGGGCCGGGTCGACCATCGCCAATCGGGGCTCCGTTGAATCGCACGACCGGACCCAGGCAATACGGAGTGGTGGGCAACCACGCCTCATCCGCGTTCACAACGTCGTACGATTGAATGTCCTGTTCGACGAACGGTACGCCCATTTCCTCAAGAATCTCCTCCAACACGGTCAGGCTCACGCCCCACAGAATGTTCGAACGGTTCGGCGAAATGACTTGCCCGTCGCGGAAGATCACGAAGTTCGAGCCGCCGGTTTCGGTGACGTTTCCCTGGATGTCCAAGAAGAGCGGCACGGCTTTGGGATCGATGGCGTGGGCTTCTTGTTCGCCGATCCACATGTGCAACCGATTGCGGTTCTTGATCTTCGACGACAGACATTGCGGCGGCCAATGTCTCGGAGCGGGAGTCACGCAATGCACGCCGTGGCGAAATACGTCTCGCCATAAGTGGAATCGCAACGGAAACGTGTGTTGCACATAGGTGGGCGTGAGTTGGTCCGGCATGCCGGCGGCCCCGGCGTAGATCGGGTTTTCGCCGGCCGTCATGTAATACACCAGCCCCAGTTCCTCGCCTGGATCGAGCTTGCTGTTTTCCGCCACCAATTTTTCCGAGATGGCGATGGTTTGCTGCATGTCGACCGGCGGCTCGATGCGGGCGTATTTGCACGACCGGTAAAAGCGTCGTGCATGATCTTCCATGCGGTACGGTTGCTGGTGAAACGTGCGAAAGAAATCCGTGACGGCCGCCCCAATCACGATTCCGAGATCGTAAATCGGCAAGACGCACTGCGACGCCGGGACGAATTCGCCCTTGAGGTACGCGATCGGTTCGGTCATCCGCAGCCTCAATACTCGAAGTTCTCGTCGCCGGACTCGCTTTCGAGCGACTGGAAGTCGGACTTCTCCGCAACTTGGCGAATCACTCGTTCGTCCGTTTCGGCCTTCAACTTGGCGATCGCATCATCGACGGGCATTGCTCCCAAGTCTCCATCGATGCGGTCTCGAACGGCGACCGCATCGGATTCGGCTTCCTTTGGGCCGACCACCAACATGTAGGGGATCAGTTCCAGTTGCGCCGTGCGAATCTTGGCGTTGACCTTGGCACCGTGCAGATCGACCGTGGTTCGGAAGCCGGCGCGTTGAAATCGCTTTTGAACTTGTTTGGCATAATCGTTCGACTTCTCGCTGAGCGGCAACACGCGAACTTGTTCGGGAGCCAGCCACAGCGGGAACGCGCCGGCGAAGTGTTCGATCAACATGCCGCAAAATCGCTCCATCGAACCGAACGGCGCACGATGAATCATAACCGGCCGATGCGTGTGGTTGTCGCTGCCGATGTATTCCAACTCGAAGCGTTCCGGCAAGTTGTAATCGAGTTGCACGGTTCCCAGTTGCCATTCGCGGCCGAGGCAGTCCTTGACCATGAAGTCCGCTTTCGGCCCATAGAACGCGGCTTCGCCGGGTTGTTCGACGAACGGCAACCCCGTTTCCGTCAGCACGTCGCGCAGAGCCGATTCGGCCTTCGCCCAGTTTTCCGCACTGCCGACGTACTTGTCGCTGTTCGGATCCCGCAGTGAAAGCTGCACGCGGTAGTCGTCCAGTCCCACGCTGGCGAGCACAAACTTGACCAGTTCCAGCGTGTCCCGGAATTCATCCTCGACTTGCTCCGGCGTGCAGAACAAATGCGCGTCGTCTTGCGTGAGACCGCGCACACGCAACATGCCGTTCAATTCACCGGACTGCTCGTGGCGATACACCGTCCCGAACTCGGCCAACCGCACCGGCAGATCGCGATAGCTCCGCGGCTCGGCCTTATAGATCTGCACGTGGTGCGGGCAGTTCATCGGCTTCAGCAGATACCGTTCTTGATGCGACTGCCACTGACGCAGCGTGGCGATCTTGGCCTCGGCCGTGGCCGCCAATGGGAATGCATCGACATCGAAGCCCAAGACCTTGGCGGCGTCGAGCAGCTTGCGTTCTTCGTCTTCGGAAGGAGCCGTGGTTGTCGCCTCTTGAGCGTCCAATCGCCGAATCCATGTGTCGACGAGTTGCCCGGCGGTGTGCCCAAAAATCGGCGCGAACTGTGAATCGCGGTAGTACGGGAAGTGGCCGCTGATTTCGTAGAGTTCGACTCGCCCGATATGCGGCGAATACACGGGTTCGTAACCGCGATTCAGCAATTCCCGTTTGATGAAGTCTTCCAACAGTGCTCGGACGGTGGCTCCTTTCGGCAGCCACAGACACAGCCCCTGCCCCACGTCGGTCGAGATATGAAACAGCCCCAGTTTCTTGCCCAGCACCCGGTGGTCTCGGCGTTTGGCTTCTTCGATTTGTGTCAGATACTTGTTGAGGTCTTTCTTGCTGAACCACGCGGTGCCGTAAAGTCGCTGCAGCCGTTTGTTGTTGGCGTCACCCTTCCAATAGGAACCGGCAACGGACAACAGCTTGAACGCCTTAATCCGGCCAGCGTCCGGAATGTGCGGACCGCGACACAGGTCGACAAACTCGCCCTGCCGATAGAAACCCAGCGTCGGATGTTCGGCCAAACCGGTTTGGATGTGTTCGACTTTCAGTTCTTGCTTGAGCCCTTCGCAGAATTCGATCGCTTCCAACCGCGACATGGCGAATCGCTCGAAAGCCTCGGCCTCACCCACGATCTGCCGCATTTCCGCTTCAATGCGCGGAAAGTCCGTCTCGCTGATCGGCTGATCGAGATCGAAGTCGTAATAGAAGCCGTGGCCGGTCGTCGGCCCAAACGCCAGCCCCACACCGGGAAACACTCGCATGACGGCGCGGGCCATGACATGGGCGCACGAGTGACGCAGGATGCCGAGGGACTCTAAATCGCGATCGGTCAGCAGCCGCAAATCGACGGGCCGATCGTCATCGTGCTTAAAGTCGCCGAGCGGTCGCATCGCATCGACGATTTGGCCGTCGACTTCGGCCCCCATCGTGGCGGACGCTAGCCGTGGACTGATTCCCGCGGCGATCTCGATCGAAGTGGTGGTGTCCGAATGCGAGCGAACTGTGCCGTCTGGCAGTTTGACCTGAACCATCGATTCTTTTCGTATCAGAAAGACGATACCGGTGGGAAACCACAACCCAACTTACGAATGCTGGGCCGTTCGACCGGTTTTCTTCGCTCGCGCGTGGGCGGGATATTGAGCCGTACCCCACATCACGCGTCTGGGCGGAGCGTGGGCTTTTATATCCAACCGTTCGGTCAACGCCAATCCGGGTGAGGTTTGATCGAGCGTAACAGGCAAATCGCCGGATCCCAGGTATTTCGGTGAAGAACGGGTTGAGAAAACTCCTTCACATTATTGAGCGCAAAGGGCGGTTGACGTTGACTCACTTCGCGTCGTCTGAGGCCTCACGCACAGGGACAAGCGGATTTCGGCTTAGAAGCCGTTGAAACTGAAACAGGGCAATGTGGTTGAGGAGTTATTGCCCTGGAGTAGGGGTGATCGAAGACACTTGAGTCTTTACTGCCGTCTGTTTAGTTTTTGGAACCCGTGTTGCGGTAATGTTGAGCGGGGAAGTCGGCGTTTTCTTGAATGGACAATCTCTCGTCGCTGCCGGGTGGTTGCGTGGTTACACGAGCAGGCGCAATGAAAACACGCCTTACCGCACAGCTAATCCTCTCCGAGACTGAGGCATTCCTTGCGTATTCGGTTCCCAGTGACAGCCGTGACAACGGAGAAACACACACAGCAGTTCTGCTCCGCACCTCCGATGCGGGAAGAACTTGGGCGTGTGTGCCACTACGCCGCACATTCGTTGATCATTTCTGTCATGTGGGGATCCCCACTTGGCCGCCCGAGGCAATCACCGAATTGACCAAAGGGAAGTTTGGAATTCAATTTGTTTTTCGTGATGAGTGGGTTCCCTTTGAGTGGGCGGGCGAGTCGCTTTGGCATGCTTTTCAACGTCGAAACGGGAAGTGGTCGACATCACGCATACGATTCATGGACTATGAAGGCGCCGATTCTCCGATTGAAGTCCCCGAAGTCGTGTTAC
>JAQBZS010000443.1 GCA_027622115.1 Planctomycetota bacterium
CGTGAATGGCGAGAATTCGCCGTGTTTCGCCGCTGCTCGCCATTGAATAATTCTCGTCAGATGGGTTTCATAGAGACATGCGGGAATCCGTGTCCCGTGCCGTGATTCGGCAATCCGTTGCAAGTTAAGACGGCTCTCGGATCCTGCAATTTCGTACGCGGAATTTTGATCGATCAAGTAACTCCCTTGCGAGTTTGAATTGCCCGAAGCGGCGAATCAAGCGACGCATGGGCCGGATCGCTCTCCGATCTTGCCACCTGACCATAAGGGCGCAATGAGCCACATCCTGACTTCCACAGTTTCAGAAACGGCACTCGGACGCCACTTGCCGAACGTCCGGATTCCGACCGTCATGTTTGATCAGGCGGAAGCCGTGGCGAAGTGGGTGGCTCATGAAATCGCGGCACTGATCCGAGGACGAAATCGCGATGGCTCGCCGACCGTCTTGGGCTTGGCGACAGGCTCAACTCCGATCGGTGTTTACGCCGAACTGATCCGGATGCACAAAGAGGAAGGGCTGGATTTCTCGAACGTCATCACGTTCAACCTCGACGAATACTTGCCGATGGAGCCGGATTCGCCACACAGCTATGTCGCCTTCATGTGGGACAAGTTGTTCCATCAGGTGAACATTGACCCGCGCAATGTGCATATTCCCAACGGTCGCTGGTCGCTCGACGAGGTTGATGCCAAGTGCCGCGAATACGAGGACCAAATCGAATCGCTCGGCGGTTTGGACCTGCAATTACTCGGGATCGGCCGCACCGGACACGTCGGATTCAACGAGCCGGGCAGTGGTCCGGAAAGCCGCACGCGGTTGGTCGAGTTGGACGAGTTGACTCGCGGAGACGCGGCGGGCGGATTCGGCGGCATCGAGCATGTTCCGACGCATGCCGTGACGATGGGAGTCGGCACGATTCGACAGGCGCGGCGCGTGATCTTGATGGCACTCGGCGACCACAAGGCGTCGATCGTTCGCGAAACGCTGGAAGGCATCGTCCGCGACACCGTGCCGGCCACATATTTGCAGTGGGAATCCGCCAAGACTTTGTTCGTTGTGGATAAAGCTGCCGCGACCGAATTGACCGCGATGACGCCGCCGTGGCTTCGCGGTCGCACGGAAGATGAAGTGGTTGTGGACTGGAACGACAACCAACTCGTGCGGCAGGCCGTGATTTGGCTGGCTCAATTGACGAAGCGGCCGATCATGAAACTGACCGAGGCCGACTTTGCGGCACATCGTCTGGCGAACCTCGTTGAAGAAGCCGGCAGTCATGCGGCGGTTTGTGAACGAGTACGCGACGAATTGACGGAAACGTTGTGTACGAATCCCGGCGGCGACGCGCGAAAACGCGTGATCGTGTTCAGCCCACACCCGGACGACGACGTGATTTCGATGGGCGGCACGTTGATTCGACTGGCTCGCGACCACGACGTGCATGTCGTTTACATGACCAGCGGCAGCAACGCCGTGTTCGATCATGACGCAATACGTCACGTCGAATTTGCCATGCTGTTGCACGAAGAAATCGCGGACGCACACGACGAACTTGCGGGCGTGTACCAAGAACTGCATCAAGCGTTGCTGCGGCGAGAAAGCGGGCAGTCGATCGACCCGGACACGCATCGCCGGTTGCTGCGTGTTAAAGCCCTGATCCGCCAGACCGAAGCCACTTCCGGTGCCGGTGTCGCGGGTATTCCGAGCAACCGCTTGCATTTTCCATCGCTGCCGTTTTACGAAGGCCGCGACGTTGAAGACCGAGAAGTCACTCAGGCGGACGTCGACATCATTGCCGACATCATTCGCGACATTCTTCCGGAGCAGGTGTATGTGGCCGGCGATTTCGCCGATCCCCACGGCACGCATCGGTTATGTGCGGACGTAGTGATTCGATCGACGGACATGTTGGAAGCCCATGGGATTCATCCGGAGATCTGGATGTATCGCGGGGCGTGGCAGGAATACGAAGCACACGAAATCGAACGGGCGGTGGTGTTGGATGAACACATCGTGATGACAAAACGTGAAGCGATTTATCGACACGAATCACAAAAGGATTGTGCAATGTTCCCCGGAACCGACGATCGCGAGTTCTGGGAGCGCGCGGAAACTCGCACGGAAGAAACGGCGAGGGTCTATCGCGAACTGGGAATCTGCGACCATCTTGCAATCGAAGCGCTCGTCCGTTTTCGACGCGACGATTGACGGGATCGCCTCGTTTTGCGATGCGGAGTGCTGATGGTTTGACGATTTCAGAGATCTCGACAGCATGATTGACGTGGCGCATTGGAGAAACGATGGCCGAACCAAAACGTTTTTATTGCCAGATGCTGGGGCAAGAGTTGGGTCCGATGATGCTGTCGGACGTGATGGTTTTGATCCGCAACTCGGAAGTCACCAGCAGCGACTTGGTGCGTGAAGGAGACGGGGCTTGGGTTCCGGCGGGGCAAATCGAGAAACTGCAAATCGCATTCGAAACGCAATTGGCTCCCGCAGTTGCACCCGCTCGTTCCAGCCAGAGATCGGGGAAACCGAAACAGTCGACGAAAACTGGAACCACGACGAAGCCCGCACCCGCCGCTACAGTGACCGCATCCGCGCCTGCTGCGTCAACCGTATGGTTTTGCCGAATTCAAGGCAAAGAATACGGGCCGATTGACGATGCGACTTTGGTGCAATGGGTCACCGAACGGCGGCTACTAGCCGAGAACGAAGTCCGCAAAGGGGACGCTGGCGACTGGTTTACGGTGCAGTCTGTACCCGACTTGGCCAAGCATGCGACCGGCAGAGGACAGCCGGTGGCACAAGCGCGACCGGCGGCATCGACCTCACCAGCAACGAAACCGGCATCGTCCACGCCCCAGAGTTCGCCAGCTGCCGCGAAGTCAGTTTCACCGGCAGCGAAGCCCAACGGGGAGAAAGCCAAACCCCAAGCGGTTCAGCCAAGTCCAGTCACGCCGCCGGCAGCGGATTCGCCATTCTCGCCGGCATCCGAATTCGCGGCGTCTCCTCCATCGCCAACGACACCGGTCGCACCGCAGCCGACAGTCAATCCGGTGATATTCTCGACGCCCAAGTCGTCGCGAAGCTTCAAGGACTTGGCCAATATTGACGTGGACGACGTGATCCAGTTCGTCATGAAGCCACAGGTGATCGGTGCGATTGCCGTAATCGCAGTGTTGGCCTTCACGGGGCCTTGGGTCCTCAAGAAGGTTTTTGCCGCGTCTCCGCAGCCCATCTACGACCGGTTCGAAGAGATTGGTGCCAAACTCAAATCCATGCACGACAACGACGCTGCGGACGCGGAAATTGAAGCGTATGGAAACGAAGTTCTCCCCGAACTTGAGCAGACGCTGAAGAAGCTTGAGGTCGAGACGCAGCCGAACGGCGACCTCATCTTAAGGAGCTTGTTTTATGCAGGCAGCTACTCGCTGGTCGAGTTGTTTATCGCGAAAGAGGAACGGCGACAGGACTTATGGATGGGGTTTGACGGAGACATGATGCGGGCGAAATTCATGTTGGAGGGCATGTCCGAAGAAGACGCCAGCATCAAGGCTTCCGAAATCGTGGATGCTGCAATGGACGCCGCCCATCCCAAGTGAGATTAGGTTAGAAACAGTCTCGAAACAACATTCCGATGAATTCGTCCCGCGATCAAGCATTGCAAAGTGAACAACTCAAATCGCGATACACGACTGCGAAGCGATGTTCGCTTAAGTGCGGTGCCCAGCGCGTGTCGGCACATGGAAAACGCGCGGCCCGTTGGGCACTGCGGTTGAACGAGCAACGCTCTGGCGAATGTAGCGACGACGAATGTCGGGAAGTAAATGCTGGACTGTTCATCACGCTACGCGCGACGGATCAAGCAATTCCCTGACCGGACCCATGTCGTCGTGAGCGATCGGCAGCGGTTGCGTGCCGTTCATGAATTCTGCCGCGTGCGAATCCACGCCGACCGCCGAATACCACGTGTGAAACATGTGCCCGATATCGTACGGCTCCGTGTCCACGTCGGAACCATTCGCGAGCGTCTTGCCAACGACGACGCCGCGACGAATTCCGCAACCGGCCATCGCCAATGACCAGGCGTTGGGCCAGTGATCTCGGCCGACCGACCCGTTGATCCGCGGCGTCCGACCGAATTCGGCCATCATCACCACCAGCACGTGGTCCATCATGCCCCGATCGATCAGATCCTCGATCAAGGACGAAAACGTCTGGTCGACTTTCGGGACTCGGCTAGCGTGGGCGTTGAAGTTGTCGCCGTGCGTGTCCCAGCCGTACGACGTGACCTGCACGAAGCGCACGCCGGCTTCCAAGAGATTCCTGGCCAACAGCGTGTGTCGCCCGAAATCGTGAGTCCCATATCGCTCGCGGTCTTTGGCCGCCAAACGCGACTCGTCAAACAAGTGCGTGTGTTTCATCAATGTTTCCGCCACGTCGTAGACATGGCTGTTGGCGTCGTTCCAGTTCTTGCTTCGCTTCGCCGAATACCGCCGGTTGAACAATTGCTGTAATTCACGACGCTCGACGGCATCGCGTTCAGACACGGAATCCGGACGGACCAGATTGGTCGGTGGGTGACCATCGCCCAATGCCAACGCACCGTATTTGGCTCCGAGAAAACCGGCGTACTTCGAAATGAATCCGCCGTCGCCCGGCTTGACCCACAGGTAGGGTGGAAGTCCGCTCGCTGTCGGTCCCATGAGCTTTGCAACCGCCGAGCCCCAAAACGGATACACCACGCCGCGATTCTTGGGATGACCCCGCAAGATTTTCGGCACGCCGGACGAGTGATTTGCATCCTCGGTTTTCATCGACCGCACCACGGCAATCTCGTGCATGAGTTTTGCCGTGCGAGGCATCACTTCGCTGACGTGGATGCCGGGCAAGGACGTGGGGATCGATCGCAGCGGTCCACCGAATTGCGTGTTGGGCTTCGGATCCCAGCTTTCAAGTTGACTCATGCCACCGTCCAACCACAGCAGCAGGATTTGTCGATCCTTCTTCTTGAGTTCCTCGCCGACAGCCGGCTGAACCAAGCCACCCAACGCCCCGAGTCCCAAGCCGGTACCCGCCATTGTGCCGAGCACGCGCCGGCGCGAGACCCCATGTTCCGCATTGTTACAAGTATTGTGTTGCATCCCTCGGTCCCGGTTCTTGAGTTGATGTTGGTCCGACGATCATAGCAAATCCCGACAATTCAATGCGGCGGAGATCAAGACGTACGGTCCAGGAGCGGAGTCGGGTGGGCACTGCCCACCAATCCATGTGCCGCCCGGTTCCTCAAGTAACGGCGGGCGGTGTGTTTAGACCGGAGACATGGGTGACAGTCGTTCGGACACATGGGTGGTGCTTCCAACTCGCATCATTGGCGACTCTCAGAAAGGAGTCCACGATGAGCTGGAAGGAAACAGACCGAATGTCTGAACGTCGAGGATTTGTCACATTGGCCAATCAACCGAGCGTCAATTTCACTCAACTCTGCGGGACTGCCTTGCGTCTAAATATCGACAACCTTGGGCGACTGGCTGACAAACCAGCGTTTATCCCGCAATACTCCCATTTCGCGCCGCCGATTCGACTGGACTGAGAACGACGGAACCGAGGTCGATTCTCGCGTCAAATGCTTACGTTGTCTTTACTGTCTCGCTGTTGCCAATCTCGCTTCTGGGTCATGTGGCATGCTCGACGATACCCGATTTACGCCAAGTTTCGTGTGGGTCTGTGTGCTCGCGTTGTTGCTGTGTTGTGGATGTCAGTCTGCGGTCGCCGATGAAACAACGGATCTGGTGACGCCGGAATACGTCCACGACCCACAAGACGTAGACGACACGAAAGACCGCGAATACTCCGAAGATTTCGGCGAGACCGAGCCAGACTCGGAGTCGAAGCCGGTCGATGCTCGCCCTCGCAGACAATCCCGGTCCGACTTTCCGCTGTTCGAGGACTTTTTAGACCAGAACTACAATGGCACGTTCATTCCGCCGATCATTAAGGGCCAGACTCGATGGTCGTTCGCGTTGGGCAAGCTCGCGTTGATTATTGTGGTTGTAGCCTTCTGGTTCCGAGTCCAGAGCGTCCGCACCGTGGACGAGGATCACGAGGACTTCGAATCGGAATTCTGGACCGCGACACTCTTCTACAGCGGGCTGGCCGGCGCGATCGCTTTATTGCTGATTCCAGCTTTCTTGATCGGTGCATTGATCTCGGTCGGCGCACTCGTGATTCCGTTTTGGCGCTATCAGCAATGGCGAAACCAACGAGTCATGCCCCCGGCAGCCCCCTCCATTGGAAACACCTTTGGACTCGGCGGGTCGTGCATAGAAAAGAGAAGCATGTCGCGCCCGTGGAATTGCCGACCGGCGAAACAATCGGAACATCCGGGGCTGTGATCGAGCTGATCGAGAAGACGCCCAACCAGCCACAATCCACGATAGCCGGAAAGAATTC
>JAQBZS010000444.1 GCA_027622115.1 Planctomycetota bacterium
TCGTCGATCAACCTGAGCAGTCTGGACGGGACCACGGGCTTCGTGCTCAACGGAATTGATGGCAATGACCAGTCTGGCTTTTCGGTGAGTTCCGCTGGCGACGTGAACGGCGACGGCATTGGTGACCTGATCATTGGCGCATTTTTGGCCGATCCGAACAGCAACACTGAGGCGGGCGAGAGCTACGTGGTGTTCGGCCGTGGCACACCCGGAACCGGTTTCGCCCTGTCGGATGCCGAACTGGACAACGTGACCACGACGTCGAAGATCGTGGTGGGCGAGTCCGACGACGGCGACGTCACGTTCAACGAATCCATCAGTCTGGCCAATGCCAGCACGCTGGAGATCGTCACGGGCGGCGACATCACTCAGGGCTTCGTCGGCACCGCACTTTCCGGTGACACGCTGATTGTCGATGGCGATCTGGCACCGGCTCTGACGGGCACTGGCACGTTCAGCGTGAACGGCGCCGTGACGTTCAGTTCCTCGGCCAGCTTCGAGGTTAATCTGGATGGAACGAGCAGCCACGACCAGCTTGTTGTGGCAGGCGACAGTCGCACAACCACGCTGAGTGGGGCTGAGCTGGCCGTCACGCTGGACACGGTGCCGACCGTGGGCAGCGGCGACGTCTTCACGATTCTCGACAGCACAGGCACAGGCTCGACGATCAGCGGCAAGTTCAACATCGGTGCCAATGTGCTGGACGAGGGCGAAGAGTTCACGGTCGGCAGCACGGCATTCACGATCAACTACCTGGCCAGCGGCGACGTCACGCTGACCGAATCCAGCCCCGATTATGGGGATGCTCCTGCCCCCTACCCCGTTACGCAGGCAGAAAATGGGGGCGCCCACTTTTTGATCGGACCGACGCTCGGTGCGACTCGCGATGCGGAACGCGACGGCGTGCGTTCAGCGAACGCGGATGCGGACGATGTGACGGGCTCGCCGGATGACGAAGATGGGGTGAGCTTTGTTACCGCCAGCTTGATCGTCTCGGCGGCGAGTAGCACAACTGGGCAAGTCCAAGTCGATTTGCAGAATGCCGATGGGACATCCAATCGACTGGATGCTTGGATCGACTTCAATCAGGACGGCGATTGGGATGATGTCGGCGAGCAGATCTTTACGAACGAAAGTCTCGGTACGGCGAACGGCGCGCAGACACTCAATTTCACGATTCCGCAGGATGCGGGAAGCAACGTGCTTACCGGGCAGACGTTTTCTCGATTCCGCTTGAGTACCACCGGTGGTTTGGCAGTGACCGGTGCGGCGAATGATGGGGAGGTCGAGGACCATCCCTTGGTGTTGTTGCCTGGCGTGGCGTTTGCCTTGGCTAATCAGTCTGTCGGGGAATCCGCTGGTACGGCCACCGTGACGGTGCAATTGAGTACGGCTCCCGATCAGAACGTCAGTGTGCCGTTCACGCTCTCTGGGACTGCGACCGCCGGAGCGTCGGAAGACTTCACGATCACGGCGAGCGCACTCACGATTAACTCGGGGCAGTCCAGCGGAGATATCACGGTCACGATCAACGACGACCAGTTGGTTGAAGGCGACGAGACGGTCGTCCTGACAATGGGTGTTCCCACCGGCGCGGTCGCTGGTTCGCTAGGCGTGCACACGCTGACGATCACGGACGATGAAGTGGCGGGATTCACCGTAAGTCATACAGATGCCACAACCGTGGTTTCCGAGGCCGGACTGTTGGATACGGTCAACGTGGTGCTCGATGGCGAACCGTTGAGCGACGTCACGCTCGCGGTCTCGGCTGCGGACGGGACGGAAGTGCGAGTGATCGACACGACGCTTGTGTTTACATCGGCGGATTGGAACACGCCGCATCCCGTGCGGATCGTGGGTGTCGACGACGATCTGTTCGACGGTGACATTGTTTCGGCGTTGACGTTTGCGATCGTGGACGCCGCGTCGAATGACTTGTTTGACCCGGTCGCCGATCAGAACTTCAACGTGACAACGCTCGATGACGATCGCCTGATCCCGGTGCCGCCCGGCAACGAACGAACCCTGGTGCGCATGGCTGGCGGAAGTTTGCAGGTGTGGAACGCCGGAGTGCCGCTGCTGAATCAGTCACTCGATCAGATTGGCGTCCTGCGGATCGATGGCTCCGGTAAGGACGACGATACGTTAACCGTCGACTTCACGGACGGCATTCCGTTTCCTCGCGGCGGGCTGATCTTTAACGGGCGAGGCCATACCAACGGCGACTCGCTGGAGTTCATCAATACGCCGCCGAGCGGTCCGTTCGCGCATGTGATCCACACGGCTTCGGGCGCGGATGCCGGCTCGTTTTCGTTTGATGGACGGACGGCCGCCTTCACTGGATTGGAGCCGGTGATCGATGCGACCAACGCCACGATTCGTTCGTTCGACACGTCGCTCACCGGCAACTTGACGATCGATGTGGAAGACGAGCCGGGCCAGCTTGGGTTCTCGCGAATTGATGACGGCGGTCTGGGCTTGTTTGAAGAATGGACGTTTCGAAATCCGACGGGCGGCCTATTCGTGTTCGGCGGCAGCGGCAACGACACGATCACCGTCAAGTCGCTCGACCCGACGTTTCTCGGCATCCTGCAAATCGACGGCTTGGGCGGTCATGACACCATCAACGCCTCGGTCAGTCCACAACCCGTGCGGTTATTCGGCGGGGATGGCAACGACGTTCTGACCGGATCGGCGTTCAACGACTACCTGGACGGCGGCGCGAACGACGACCAGTTGTTCGGGTTGGCGGGTTCCGATGTGCTGCGGGGCGGTGCCGATTCAGACATCCTCGTCGGTGGAACTTGGGACGACATCCTCGAAGGCGGTCCCGGAAACGATGATCTCGATGGTGGCCCGCAGAATGACGTGCTGTTTGGTGAAGCTGGAGAGGACTTGCTCAAAGGCGGCACGGGTGAAGATGACCTTGACGGAGGCCCAGGTGACGACGATCTGCGAGGCGGCGATCAGGACGACGTCATCATCGCGCTCGACGGTGCAGACGACATTGATGGCGGCGCGGGTGACGATGACATTTCGATCGGCGCGTCCGCGGCCTCGATTCAGGGCGGCAGTGGCACGAATTCGATTACGGTCGCTGCGGCGTCTTATAACTTTGCGGCGGCCTCGTCGGTTTCCAATTTGCAGACGATCGATTTGCGCGGGAATGGACCCAATTCGATCACGCTCGATGTCGCCACCGTACGCGGCATGGATGCCGACGAAGTCCAGGTCTTTCGCGATGCCGAAGACACCGTGGTGTTTGGCGGAGGTTGGACGGAACGTGATTATCGGCTGGAAGGCGGCAGCATTTTTCGTGTTCTCACCGCCGACCCCACGGGCAGCCCGACACTCCTGTTGCAAGCGTTTCCCGGCATCACGGTCACGCACTCGGGTGGCACCACGGAAGTCGATGAAAACGGTGCGACCGATTCGTTCTTCGTGACGCTCAACTTGCGGCCGATTTCGGATGTGGTACTCGACATCACCAGCTTGAACACGAATGAAGTCACGGTTGCGCCGGCGACACTCACCTTCACGCCGACGACCGGGCAAGCAGTCGTCAACAACAGTGGCGGTTGGGATGTACCACACGCGGTCATCGTGACCGGTGTGAACGATTCCCCAGCGACGGTCGATGGGGCGCAAGACGTGACCGTTTCGCTGGCGGTGGTCGACGCTCAGAGTGACAACATCTTCGACCCATTGCCAAACGAAGCAGTCACCGTCACGAATTTCGATAACGAAACGCTGCGGATTCTCTCGCCCATCGGAAGCACGGAAGACACGCTGCCGAAATGGGAATGGACGGCGGTTGAAGGCACCACGAGTTATGGCTTCTGGCTGACGGACATCACTCGGCGACGATCGGGATTGATCCGCAACTTTGGTTATTGGCCGCTGACGGAATTCGTGCCCAAGAACGCACTGTTGCCTGGCGACTATCGGCTTGAGGTACGAGCCCAGCGCCCGGCCGTCGGCCCGTTCAGTGTTGTGAATTTCACCATCACGGAAACCGCGTCGCCCGTGATCTTGCACCCCGCCGAAGCGACAGCGTTTCCATCGGTCGTTTGGACAGCCGTGACTGGGGCGACGTCCTACGATCTCACGATCACCGATACCGATAACACACCCGTGCAGACTGCGTCGGGCCTGACCACATCGGAGTACATCCCGGTGCTTTCGCCGGGGACCTACCGCGCGAGCGTGCAGGCGAATGACAGCGGTGGAACGTTGGGAGATCCCAGCCCCGTGTTTGAGTTCACGGTGGTGAGCGGGCAAGCCACGATTCTTGGTCCAAGTGGCGAGATCACGGATGCGTCGCCGTTCTTCGACTGGGAAGACGTCCCCGGCACCGTGCGAAACGAAATCTGGGTGGACAACAAGACGACGGGAGAAACCCAAGTCATCCGCGACCAACAGTTATTCATCTCGGAATTCTCACGATCGCCAGTTCTTGGCGATCACAATTTGCAGTGGCAAATCAAGACGACGGGATGGAATGGGGTGCGCAGCCCGTGGACTCCGGTCACGCGGTTCAATGTCAACCTGCCGGTGCCCACTCGACCGACCGTGACGTCGCCGACAACCGGCTCTCAGACCGCCGACACAACACCCACGATCACCTGGACCGCAGTGGAGTTTGTGAATGTGTACGACTTGTGGGTCAACCGCACGGCTCCGACGGCTCAGGCACAAGTCATCCGTCGATCGGACTTAACCACGACGACGTTCACGCCAACGGTCGCACTGATTCCGGGTGACTATTCGATCGAAGTCCGCGCAGCCAACGAACAGAAAGAGAAGAGTGCTTGGAGCCCGATCGTCCGATTTACGATTACGGGGTCCAGCTTCCAGGCTCCGATCATTGGTACGCCGACGATCACATCGCCGACAGGAGTCGTCGATGCGCAACCGACAATCGTTTGGACAGCGGCGCAAAATGCCGTGCGATACGAGTTGTGGGCCAACAACATGACGACGCATCAGTCAGCCGTGATTCGCCGCACGGATCTCACGGAGACTTCATTCCGTCCGACGGCACCGCTGGCGGCCGGCAATTATCGAGTGTGGGTCCGTGCGTTCGACGTCGAAGGCAATCGTGGCGATTGGAGTGCAACTCACGAATTCACCATTGCCAGTCGCATGGCCGCGGAACAACCCAGCGGAGACGACATCAAGCTGGCGGCGATCGAGTCACTGGCAACGGACTGGACCCACTGGGAACCAGTCGTTGCGGAAGACGCTGAAGTTGAACTGAGTTTCGACCCGGCATCCGCTGCGGAATTGGAAGGGACTTTCGCTGCGGAAAACACCAGTGAAGATCTCGAGTTGCTGGACCAGTTGTTTACCCAGGTTGTCGAACTGGAATGATAGGGGCAGGGCGGCGCTTTGCGGCGTTGCCGCGACGCTTTGCCCTGGGCTGATTTGTTTCAGCCCTTCGGGGCGGACAAAACCGGCCCCCAAAGTGGCAGCGTTTCGGTTTTCTGTCCCGCTTGGCTTTCCGCGAGCGCATCGAATGAGTTCAGCGCCGCAGGGAATGCCTACTGCTGCTTGAGCAATTCCGTTGGCATAAGTCGCGTCAGCGGGTCGATATGCTATCAGCCCGCGCCGTTTGTCGATGGTTTGAATCGCAGCGTGCATTACGTCGTGGTCTTTTTTCGGGACGGTCGCGGCTGGTATTTCCGCTTCAGCCATCTGAAGGAAATCGACAAGAGCATCGATTCCGGCCGCACATCGCTTGCGTTGCGGTGTGCCCCTGAGACCTGCCTTCGGTCTTGTCTCGTCCCTCACTCCACCATGAGTCGCCGATAGTCTGCTTCACTGATTTCGTCGGTCAGAAACCGGTAGGACAGCACGTACTTGCGCATTCGAACCGCATCCGTGTCGAACTTCTCGGGACGCAGCAGGAGCCGGTTCAGATTCGAATTGTCACGCAAATCTGACAACTTTACCTGACGGGCAATGTCATTGGCTTTGCAGGCGATGACATAATCGGCATACGGTTGGTCTGAGTCGTGAGTCACGAGTGCCAGCGCAGTCAAAATGTCCTCACTGAAGCCAGCGGCCCGGATGTCGTCCAGAGTAACATCCGTGTCTTCGACAACATCGTGGAGCACACCCACGATGCGACTCCGATCATCCTGCACGCCCATCATCACTCGAATGGGGTGCAGAATGTACGGTTCCCCCTGCTTGTCTTTGACGCCGCTGTGAGCCTTGGCAGCAATTTCCAGTGCCTTTTCGATGGTCGCCACAACTACCCCTTTACTCTTTCCCGTTGCACGTCCTTTCGCAGCCTGTTCGCATTGACGTTCACAACTGCGATGCAGTTTCTGCCCCAGATGCTGCTTTTGCTGTACCGAAAAACAGAAGCACTTCGTCGTTGCCGCCGTAGCTTTACAGTTCCCGCAAAGCAAATCCGTCAGTTGAGGAAGATTACGAG
>JAQBZS010000445.1 GCA_027622115.1 Planctomycetota bacterium
ACTTTGAACCACCCGACCCCAGCCAACCCTTGCACGAAACCTGCGCCAAAGAATTCGTCAGTCAAGAGCGAGTTTTCAACGCCCTACCTCGGTCCTCAATCAGTGTTTCGTCGCGATCGAGGAATACGGCTGGGCGTGCTTCAACTGGCATCACAATTTTCCTCCCGGCTTTGGGGTGACTCGATGAGACGAGCCACTTCCTGGCGATGAACAGGAACCTCGATCGGTGCCTGAATTCCCAGTCGCACGTGGCCTTCATGAACCGCGAGCACAGTCACAACGATGTCGTCACGAATGTGAATTGCCTCGCCTGTCTTCCGAGTCAGTACCAGCATGTTTTTCTCCTTGTGTGCAGACTCCGTCTGCCGTAACCGCGCCATCCTGTGGTTCAGCCGGAGTTTGCGGAGTCCGCGTTATTTGGCGACTGCCGGTGCGGCGACGTTCCAGTTCCCGTTGCAAAGCGCGACCGGCACGGTCCGCGGCAAACGAAATCGCTGCGTGCAGATCGGCATCGGTCGCGGTCACGGTCAACTCATCACCTCGTTGGGGCTTGATGACAATCCGGCATCGTTGTACGTCGCTCGGGCGGGACCCGCTGACGTCTTCGAGCAATACCGACACGCGATCGATTCGCGGACCAAATCGACTCAGAGCAAAGAAAATCCGGCGTTCAACGATCTCGCGCAGATCGTGAGTCAACTCGATCAGATTGCTGCGAATGCTCAGTTTCGATGTGGGCTGCTCAACTTTTGAATTGACCGGAATCGGGAACTCGTGACGAACATGCGGCTTCATGAGGCGTGACCTCTATGAGCGTCGGTCACTGGTTTCAGCTGCAGCCTCGGATGCGTTCCCGGCGGATTCACTCCCTTCCTGTTGCGGAAGATGGTTTTCGCCGCCAGCGTGGAACCGCGCTTGGAGCGACTTCCAGTCCACGACAACTTGGCCACCGGTCAATTCGTGCTGAGCGGCCCAGTTTGTCAGCAGCTCGAGACAGGCATGATCGATGTAGTTCAGGTTCCTGAAGTCGACGTGTAGTTCGCGTCCGGGTGGCACCTGCTCCAGTTGTGTTGCCAATCGAGGCAGTCGGACGAACGTCGCGGCACCGGTCAGTTTCAACACGGTGCGGCTGGATCGCTCATCAGCTGACAGAGTCACATCAAGCTGTGAAAACGTGAGAAGCAGTTTGGCGGCCGCCAGTGAGATGCCGACGATCACGCCGGTCAAAAGGTCCGTCACGACGATCGTGACCACGGTTGCCGTATAGATGGCGACTTCGCCCCAGCCGAACTTCAGCAGCTCGTTGATCGATTTGGGATTCACCAATTTGTAGCCGGTGTAGACCAGCACTGCGGCCAGCCCCGATGTGGGAATCATCCGCAGGAGAAACCCTAGAAAAACCACAAACACCAGCAGCCACACTCCGTGCAGAATTGCGGACGCACGCGTCTTGCCTCCGGAGTTCACGTTGGCAGACGATCGCACAATGACACCGGTCATGGGCAGCGCTCCCAGCATCCCACAGACCATGTTGCCGACACCCTGAGCTGTCAGTTCTTTGTTGTAGCGCGTACGCGAACCCCGGTGCATCTGATCCACGGCGGTTGCACACAACAGCG
Source organism: Planctomycetota bacterium (assembly GCA_027622115.1). Taxonomy (GTDB): domain Bacteria; phylum Planctomycetota; class Planctomycetia; order Planctomycetales; family Planctomycetaceae; genus JAQBZS01. Next base: position 1,620 of record JAQBZS010000445.1, read on the forward strand.
TTTCGGCGCTCGCCACCACGGCAATCACCAGCGCTGACTGAACGAGCGCGGCCCATGGCGCGTCGGTCAACATCGCCCAGGTCGGGAAGTGAATCTCGCTCCACAGGTTGTCCGGAACTTCGACATACAGGACCGGCATACTGACAGCCGTGGCAATTCCTCCGGCAATCACAATGGCGATCAGCGGGGCCGGCAGAACCTTGACCTTCTTTGGCGCGAAGGCCTGCCACAGAAGAATGATGGCGATCGTCAGCACTCCGATTTGTGCTGCGAACGCGTGATTTTTCAGTGCGTTCGCGAGATCGTCGAGCGCTGCGACGGCATCGGCCTGGGCTTTTGCCGCCGTTCGAACGTGCCCTTCGCTCAGCTCCTGACTGGCAATCCGAGACCGTTCGATCGCCGGTGAGCAGGCGGCCTCGACTCGCTTTGATCGTTCATCCGATCTGTTGTGGATCTCGAATTGCCTCAGCGACTCAAGTGTTCTCTCTGTGTCGGCGGTGAGTTTCTGCTGTTCCGGGAGCAACATCTTTAGCGCTTCGGTTTCGAAAGCCAGTTGCTCGGGGGTTTCCAGCGCCAGTTCCTCGGCGGTCGCATGATCAGGCAGGCTCTCGGCAACCCATTCGGCGATCGCGGCTTGCCGGCGATGCAGTTCACCAATCTCAACCATCGCCGTGGTCCGGGCACGACGCTTTTCGGTCGATGCGTAGTTGGGCCACTCGATTGCTTTCCCGATCGCAGCCGGAATCGTCAGCAGGTTCGTGATGCCGTTGCCTTTGGGCTTGTCGTCCACCATGACGTGAAACTGGCTGGCAAAGATCAACACGCCGATTCCCGCCAACATACCTTTGATCACAGCCGGCGAAACCGCGCGGAACCATTGCCCGAGTCCGAAGACACCGGCGAGCAATTGGATCGCGCCGCCCATCAGCACGACGATGCCCAGCATTTCGAAACCGAAGCGTTGCACGATGTCGAACACAATCACCGTCAGGCCCGCGGCCGGGCCACTGACCTGCAACGGGCAACCGGCCAGAACGCCAACGACAAGACCACCGATGATTCCCGTGATCAAACCGGCGGCCACCGGAACGCCGGAAGCAATCGCAATCCCCATGCACAGCGGCAATGCCACGAGAAACACCACCACCGAGGGCATGGCGTCGTGACGCACTGCGGCAAGACCTTGCGGGGTTACCTCTGACGAGTGATCCGAGTGTTGCGTTGAACCAGGTTTCGACTGAGCGTCGGCTGCCATCGTTATTTTACCTTCCGTGAGCTTGAATGAATCGCGTCGTCAACCGAGCGTCAGATTGCGGAAAACCTGTTCCCGGAAACCGGTTTGGTGGAATGCTCGAGCGGCAGGTATTGCTCCTCACTTGGGCGAAACGCAAACACCTGACCGGTTTCGAATTTGTAGACCCAGGCATGAATATTGATCTGCTTCCTGGCCAGTGCGGCTGCCACGGAAGGATGAGTCCGCAGGTGCTCCACCTGAACCAGCACGTTCTCTTCAACCGTCGCTGTCAGTCTCGCGTCATCCTCGGCGATATGCGTGTAGTTTTCCTTCATGATTCGTTTCGTGGCGTCGGCATAAGTCAACCAGTCCCGCACGGCCGGTAGGTCATCCAGTTTCTCCGGATGCAGCACTCCACTCATGGCTCCACAAAGCGAGTGACCACAGATGACAATGTCTTTGACCCCAAGTGCCCGCACGGCAAATTCGATGGTCGCCGCTTCGCCTCCGTTGATGGTCCCGTACGGCGGAATGATGTTGCCGGCGTTGCGCATGATGAACAGCTCGCCGGGTTCGGTCTGAGTCAACAGGCTTGGGTCAATCCGCGAATCCGAGCAGGTGATAAACAACGCCAACGGATGCTGCCCTTCAGCGAGCGTCTCAAACAATTGTTGTTTAGAGCTGAAGATATCGCTCTGAAACTGATGAATGCCTTCAACGAGTTTCTGCATTTTGAATGCTCCGTGAATTGAATTCCGGGTTGTCGATCGACCTCGCGAGAACCGATCACACAGTCGCCACTCCGCCTGTCGAGACGGCAGTTCTGCCATTCGACGCTGCGACTGTACTCGCCAATGTCAAATTCAGGAATAAAGACATTCGTGCGTTGATCGTTAGATAATCTCTACATATCCTCGGAGCATGGACTGGCTCAATTACCACCACCTCTATTACTTCTGGATCGTCGCTCGCGAAGGCAGCATTTCCCGGGCAGCCAAGCAATTGCAGTTGGCTCATCCGACGATCAGCAAGCAACTCCAGCAGTTGGAGTCATCCTTCGATGACAAACTGTTCAAGCGAGTTGGCCGGAATCTGGTGCTGACAAAGTTCGGCCAGACCGTACTGGGCTATGCAGAAGAAATTTTTGCCGTCGGTCGAGAGCTGCAGGACACGGTGCATGGTCGACCGAGTGGGCGGCCGCTGAGATTTGTCGTGGGTATTCCGAACGTTCTGCCCAAGCTGATCTGCTACCGCCTGCTGAAACCGGCTTTTGCGATTTCTGAAGACGTGCAAGTCGTCTGCCACGAAGCATCTCATGACGATCTGATGGCAGACCTGGCCGTGCACCGGCTCGATATCGTGCTGTCGGACGCGCCGGCCAGTCCCACGGTCAACGTGCGTGCCTTCAATCATCTGCTTGGCGAATGTGGAGTCACGTTCTTCGCGACAGCCGACCTTGCGAAAAAGTACAGCCGCAATTTCCCGGCATCGCTGGACGGGGCACCGGTTCTGCTGCCCCTTGAACGAACTGCCGTGCGTCGCGAACTGGAGCAGTGGTTTTACTCGGCCGATATCCGCCCGCGAGTCGTCGGCGAATTCGAAGACACGGCGTTGATGAAAGTCTTCGGGCAGGATGGCATCGGACTATTTCCGGCGCCCACCGTGATCGAGCGGGAAGTTTCGCAGCAGTATTCCGTCAAGGTCGTCGGGCGAACTGACGTTGTGCGCGAGCGGTTCTACGCGCTGTCGGTCGAACGGCGACTGCGGCACCCAGCTGTGGTCGCCGTCTGCGCGGCGGCTCGGAGTGTGCTGTTTGAATAGGGTGCCGCATCTCAGATGCGGCAGTTGCTTATCGTGTGAAAGGTGGCTCCCGTGGCACAGACGGACACAGAAAAGGAAATGGATAGGCCCTGGGTCGAACTCGCGAGGCTGGCGGATGAGTCGTCCCCACAAGAAATGGAGACGTTTCTCGACAACCTGCCGGCCAGCGACGTGGCTCTGGCGATGTCGCGTTTGTCCGACGAACGACAAACTCAGGTCGTAACGTCGCTTGGGCCGGAACATGCTGCCAACCTGGTCGTGCAACTCTCGAACGTCCAAGCGCTCGAACTGATCGAGCGCTTGGAACCGAATGCCGCCGCCGCAATTCTCGGCGTCATGCCGAGCAACCAGCAAGCGGACCTGATCGGCAATCTCGATGACCACAATGCGGCCGCCATCCTCGATGAAATGGACCCTGACAAGGCCGCGGACGCCCGGAGTCTGAGCCAATACGACGACGACGTGGCCGGCGGGTTGATGGTCACCGAACTGCTGCAATATCCGGAATCGTTCACCGTGGGCGACGTTGTCGAAGACATGCGCGAGCGTGCAGACGAGTACCGCGATTACGACGTTCTACGACGTTCAATACGGATACGTTTGCAATGAAACGAATCACTTGACCGGCGTATTGCGATTGCGGGATTTGTTGCTGGCGAAACGCGCGACGCCGATTTCCGCGTTGATGATCCGCGAACCGCATTCCATGCGCGACACCGCTACGCTCGATGAAGTGATCGCCTTTTTCGATGGCCATCATTTCATCGGAGTTCCGGTCGTTGACGACGCCGGGCGATTGCGAGGCGTGGTTCAGCGGGCGGCTGTGGATGGAGCCCGGCACGATCGGCACGACAGAAACTTCTTGAAAACGCAGGGCATTATCGGCGGCGAAGAAATCCGCACGATGCCGCTGCTACTCCGCTCGCGCCGGCGATTGGCGTGGCTGAGCATCAACATCGTGCTGAACGTGATGGCCGCCAGCGTGATCGCCGTTTTTCAGGATACGCTTTCGGCGGTGATCGCCCTGGCTGTGTTTCTGCCCATCATTTCCGACATGAGCGGCTGTTCCGGAAACCAGGCGGTGGCCGTCAGTCTGCGCGAATTGTCACTCGGGTTGGTCCGCGCCGAGGAACTGTTTCGAGTCTGGCGTAAAGAAATCGCTGTCGGATTATTGAACGGTCTGGCCCTGGGATTCTTGGTCGGATGTGTCGCCATGCTTTGGAAAGGCAATCCAAACCTGGGCCTTGTCGTGGGTCTGGCGTTGTTTTTGAACACGATGGTTGCGGTTTCGATCGGCGGTATCGTTCCACTGGTCCTGAAACGCTTCAACGTCGATCCGGCGATTGCCTCCGGCCCGATTCTGACGACCGTGACCGACATGTGCGGATTCTTATTCGTGCTGGGCATTGCTTCGCTGATGCTGAAACAACTCACTGGGATTTCGTGACGTCTCGGATCGATTGCAAAAGGAAGGTCCCGCGCATTTAAGAGTCCGAGAACATCCGTCGCGTGCTAGCCGAGGCCGACCCCAAGAACGCGAACAGAAAGAGTTGAGTAATGTGCACATACCTGGGGCTGGGGGAAAACGATGTGCGGGCGGCACCGCCGAGAAAGGCTCTGCAAACGATGGAAAGGCCGGCATGCTCTACAACGCCGCCTGCGCCTACAGCCTGACCGGCGGAATGGTCACCAAAGCCAAACCGTAGGGTGTTGAAAACTCGCTCTTGACTGACGAATTCTTTGGCGCAGGTTTCGTGCAAGGGGTGGCTG
>JAQBZS010000446.1 GCA_027622115.1 Planctomycetota bacterium
AATCGCCAGATTGGCACACGCCGCCTCTTTTCCACGGTTTTCCATCGAATGGGACGATCGCACCCTTCTTCGTCGGGTGGCAATCGCCGTTTTCGCTGCACCAGGTTTGCAACGCGGAAAAGAGATCCCCGAACTTGCAGGAGGCTTCGGGAGCTTCTCGGCAGCACTCTTTGACGAAGCGCGCAATGAAGTCTTCCGTCACCCTGTAGCCCGTCGTCGCCGTTTCGACGGCTTCGGCACGGCCAAGACCCTCGCGGCACCAGTCGCGGCAGCCTCGAACCAGCCATGCCAAGATGCCCTCGTGTTCCGCGCTCAGCTTGCTTTTTAGCCCTTTATCTTGCCGGTCTTCCTCGAAGTGGACCAAGAACGGCACCAAACGAATTCGCCGCCAAATACCGTCGTCCGTCCCGCGAATCTCCGGCAGGTGGTTCGTCACGAGAATCAATTTGTGCGTCGGATCGACCTCGATATTGTCCTGCTTCATTCGCCGCGCCCGAAGCTTGTCGCCGCCCGTGAGGGATTTGACCAAAGCCTCCGACAGCCGCTTGCCGTCGTCGGTTTCGGATGCGACAACGAGCCGCCGACCGAAGAGATCGGTGATACCCGTGGAATGCTCCTCGTGCCGCTTCGCCATCAGCAGATTGAACGAAGCCTGCATCGTGAAATCACTTCCAAGGGCGTTCTGGATTGTGTCCAGGAGAACGCTTTTCCCATTGCCGCCACTACCGTGGAACACCGCCAGGATGTGCTCTGACACGTCCCCCGTGATGCAGTATCCCAGCAGCCGTTGAACGAAGCCGACCAACTCCGCGTCGTCGGCGAACACTTCGCCGACGAACTTCTCCCATCGGGGGCATTGAGCCGCCGGATCGAATCGAGTCGGACTAGCTTGGTCGCGTAGTCCTCGGTTCGATGTTCTCGCAACTGACCGGTTGCCAGTTCGACAGTGCCGTTCGGGCAAGTCAAAATCATCCGGTCTCGGTCCAGTGCGTCCGGCAAGATCGGCACCTCCGCTCTCGTCAAAGTGACCATCGCCGCGATGGATTTGGCACTTGATGATTGCATCGCCCACCGCTTGTCGTCCTTGTCGTCCGAGCGCACCGATGTAGCGAACAGATCCGCGACGATGTCTTTCGCCAGGATGTCAATGGCATGTGAGATATCCGGCTTCCAGCGGATGTCGTCCCAAATCAGCCATTGCTTCCACGGGTGGCAATAACGAATTCGACGGCCATCCTTGTCGGCCAGGCGATACGAGTTGCCTACGTCCGTTCGCGTTCCGATCCATCGGCGGGGAATGCTGCTCTCCGTCACCAGGGAGTTCACATCGGCGTCGGAAAAGTCCATCAGACATCCGCAGTGGCGAATCACCGCCGTTGCCTCATCCCGTTCCGGGTCGCCCAAAGTCTTCGCGCTCTCGGTCGCCAATCTGAGCAACGTTCGGCCACTGATCTTTCGACCCGGACGATCAGCCGAAACGGAATCCCATCGGTCTCGCCGACTCGCCGAATCCCCTGCCGATTGATACTGCGGATGCTGCGCGGCCCATGCGTCAAAGATTTGAAACCCAGAATCGCTACCACCGCACGCCATGTAGCAAGCGGCGGTCGCTTCGAACCACGGGTCCCCACCGCTTCCCTTCCCGAACCGATTCACGTCGATGATGTCGATCAGACTCTTAAAGTCGTCATCCGACAGTGTGCCACCCACTGAAGCGGCGTTCTCGGTCCCGCCGGTTCGGCGGTCAGTCAACAACTCTAATTCACGATAGTACTCCACCATCAGTGGAGGCATCGGCGGAGGTGGCATCACTGCACTCATCTGCTCAGGCTTGTTCCAGTGGTAATGACCGCCCTTGTAATGCCGCCCTGGAGGCACACATACAAAATTCCCGGCAGTCAAGAAGTCAACGTTCGGAAAGTCGTCAATCTGCTTCTTAGGGATGTTCAGATCGATCGGCTTGCGAAAATAGACGTGAGTGCCTGGATGGTGCGTTGTCACTGCCATGCACGTGGACTTGTCGATCTGGAATCTATCGCACATCGCGAGCCATGACTCCGCGCCCTTACTATCCGGCTCATGAAAATCGATATCCGCTACCACGGTCGACGGAGGCAACGCCCAGCCCCACCCGTGTCCGTAGTCCGAGATATAGTCCATCAGCGAAGCGTCGCTGTAAGGCGTCGTAGGCCAACGGAACGTAGGCCGCTTACTTTCCGGGTCGCCGGGTTTGAAGGCGTGCAGCGGAAAGACGTTGCCGCCCTGCCGCCGCAACCATGCGAGCGTCGCGCGAGCGTATTGCTCGGGTGTTAGTCCGGCCAAGTCTTGCGGATTCATCGTGGATCATCCTTGAGTATGTCGGCGCGGCGCGTACCGCCGGCGCGAGTGATTGTGGGGTGTCGTCACGGATGGCGACGAAAGCGGGCGCTCAAGCGGTCTCGCGAGCGTCCGCGCCGCCCGTTCTGGTGGGTTTCTTCGTTTCAGGATTTCGCTGAACCGCGTTCCGGTTGGCTTTCTAAGAACTCCCGAAAATCGCTGCCCAAAATGTAGCGGCGGTTGCCGACAGCCCGTACTCGCAATCCCTTCTTTCTCGCTTCTCTTAGAGCGAAGTTGCCCAACCCTGCCAATCGCTGGAAATCGCGAAGCGGGTAGACGGTGCTTGATTCGATCGCACTTGTCGCTGTCGTCATGACTCGGGCTCCTAATGCTGCATGGGTCGGTTGGCATTCAATTCGCGGCTAACCGCGAAGGAGCAAAATATAGCTACAGCGAAATGTGTCAAATGCGATATGGCGGATTCAGAAGCGTCAGAAGCAAACAGAAGCAAACAGAAGCAAATCAGCTATTAGAGATCGCCCCAATCCGTGTCGGGATACAGTCGTTTGAGTGTCGGCAGAAGCTTCCTTTTCTTCCATTGTTTTGGCCTCCGACCTCGATTCATTACGTCGGCGGGTGGCCATTCGGAAGTAGCTACACTCTTCCTTTCAAGTTCTAGCACCTTGGCGACATTCTGAATCGTTACGAATACGTCTTCCACTTGCGGCTCTTCGACTTGAGGCACCTTTCCATCGGGTACAAGTCCCACCATTCTCGGCTCTTTGACTTGACGGTTCTTTCCGTCATTCTTGAACACAGCCAATGCGTTCCGTGCAAACGCAAAACCAGCAACGCCCCAAGTGATCGGAACGAAGTGGACAGCCCCACGGTCCATCAACGATTGAATCCCCGCTTCATCTGAATCGAGGAAACGTGCCGCCTCGGGTAGTGTCAAGATGACGCGTTCCGCTTCGGGGATTGCCCGAAAACCATCGATCAGTTGGGACTCTTCCTCGTACCGCTGCCGCACCCTGGATTTGAGTTCGTCCAGCTTCGTTCGATAGATCTGTTCGAGCATGTTGCGAGACGGGAGATTGAAGACTTTCCCTGTCTGTTGATCTTCCGGCATTCCACCGAAACGGGAAAGAAGTCCCCCCGAAACTAGTTCAGACTCAACGGCATCACCCGAGCACATTTCAACGGCATCACCCGAGCCCGAGGTGAATTCGAACGCATCGTCGGAAACCAATTCGACGTCCTCACAACCGCCCGAGCCCGAGGTGAATTCGAACGCATCGCCGGAAACCAATATAAATAACGTCCTCGCAACCACCCGAGCCCGATTCAACTGGCTCTTCGCTGAACGATAAAGGGATCGCGTAATGAATGTTGCCCGTACAGTCGAGCATCGGCCCTTCGGCGTCCGGCTCATGCGGGGGGGATTCAACGGTTTCGGACACGCTACCTTCGTGAATCCACCGCTGCCATGAATCGTCCGCGTCGCCACCTTCGTGAATCCACCGCCGCCATGATTTCCAAGGGTAGACATCGAAAGGGATTGCTGCCGCGCCAGCAGTGCCGCCTGAAGCCCACGCCAAGTCGTCGACATGTTGCTTGTAAACGTCTTCAAAACGTTGCCGATCCATCGTTCATGTTCCTGGCCATCCGAGCCGCCGCCGCCGTTGAACGGAGAACATGAACCGCCAAACGGCAACAGGCTTGAGGGATGATCAATCCCAGCTCGGCTGTTCGAATCGGCCACCAATTCGGCCGATAAATCGTCAATCGCGATCCGCCCGGCATTCGCGGGATGAATCGAGTTTCCAAAACGATACCCGTGCTTCGTTAATCTGGCCGCAAATCTCCCTTGGCGTCAACCTACCCGTTCGACTTTGGAGTTAGCACAATGTTTTCGAATAGCTGACATGCGAGACCCCTGATTTGAGAGGCTGGGAATGAGGACGTTGGCAATAATCGTTTGCGTATTCGCGGGTTTGGCGATCGTGGTGGTGATGACAGCTATGAGCGAATCAAGGTGTGAGAAAGCTTTTGCCCGAGCGATTGAACTTGCGTGCCTCGCGGTGCTTCTGGAGATCTGCCACCGGATGCCTGAGCCTGAGCGATGGGAAGAGGATGACGACGAAGACGAAGAGCCACGTCGCCGACGCCCCATGCGGAAACGTCCGACGCGCGCGGTGCTTTGGATGGAATCGCCACGGGATTCTCGGCCCGAGGTCCGCAGCAACCGAACTATGCGTACGGTTCACCGCGCGTGGCACTGGCCGAGTTATTTAAGTCGGTGTCGACCGACAAATCCGCTCGCGTGCAATAACAACTCCATCGAAAACTGCTCGAGTTTGTCGTCAAGAATGAGGGTGCGACGGCTCGAGGACTCGACGGAATCGAGAAATCCAAGATTACGAACTACTCCGAGTCGGTCGAATCGATCCGAGAACGGAATCGCAAGATCGACGCCATGGCCGACCGGATTCGCCGCCATGTCCCAGAACTCGATCCGAAGTTTCTCGACGCCAGCGTCAATACGATCGATCGACAACGGGGGCACGCGGAAGTGCTGCTGGGTGCGTTGATTTCGGGGCTGACAAACGTCGCGGCGTTCACGGTTGATGAACTCGGGCACTCGTACACCGGAATCCCAGGGATCGAAGGCGAGAAAGTCAACATGCACGACGTCGGACATGGCAAGTCGATCGGCGGACTTACGGCGGAAGAGATCCGCGCCCGTTGTCGGCAGCATCACATGACGCTGGTTGATCGAATCGTTACGCGACTGAAGGGTGTTCCCGAAGCCGGTGGAACGATGTTCGACAACACCATGATTTTCTACTTCCCGGACGGCGGCGAAACTCATCACTCACACGGTACGGAATTTCCGTTCATCGTCATGGCTGGCGACAACGCAAAGCTCAACCTCGGCGGACGGTACATCCGCCTGCCGAATTATGGCCAAGAAGGCCACAAGACACTCGGCAACTGGTACACGACGCTGCTCAACGCGCATGGCAACCCGATCGAGCATTACGGCAGCCACGACGTCGGGTTGAACAAGTTCGGCATCGATCAGACTGGGCCGATCAAACAGTTCCTCGCGTGAGCGATTGCAGGCGATCGATCACACGTGAATCGTTTAGCGATTGACGAGCCCTGAAATGACCGAACCAAGTCCGAGGACAAACATGACCGGCGGATAGAAAAAGATGACGCCGCCCTGCAACGCGACGAAAAACCACACCGTGGCGATCACCATCATGGCGAGTCCGCCGAGCGTCCCCTTGTTGAAGACGCCGCCGGATGTGGCTGCCGACTCTCGCGAGCGACGATTTCTCGACGACGCCCCGCGCTTCGATCGACTGGACGAACTTCGCTTGGCGCGGCCGGACGAAGAACGACGCGAACGATTCCGGCGTGGCCGCTCTTCTTCGTACTCGTCGTATTCGTCGTACGATTCGTCCACTTCTTCGAAGTCGTCCGGATCGTCGCGCTGCCTGCCACGTGCGCGGCTGCGACGGCGTGGGCGTTCTTCTTCCAACTCTTCCGTGGCTTCCGACCGACGAGAACGACTGCGTGAACGGCGGGGTTCTTCAGCGGCAAATCGTTCGTCGGCGAAGGTCTCGTCTTCAAACGCGTCATCGACGCCTTGGGACGGCAAGACCGGGACGCTCACTGGTTCGCCGCATCGTGGGCATTTGACCCGCCGCCCGCTGAATTTGGCGTCGAGCTTCAACTTTCGTGTACATCCAGGACACGCCGCGATTACAGGATCCGCCATTTCCATCCCCATTCCAATCTGAACTTACTGCTCCACATCATGCCAGAATATCCGCCGTTGCTGGGACGTCTCAAGCATTCAATGGCTGTCCGATCGAAAACTTGTGCGGTGGCCAATTCGGTGGACCGTTGACTGAATTCGTGGGGAATCCTGAAGAACACGGCCCAAAACGCGGGAACTCCAAAGAATTAAAGGATCAACGAAGCTGCTGCGACCATTCGTTGATTCCTTATAATCTGCTCGACCAGAATTCCGACGTTCGTTCCTGAGCGAAAGGCGAGAAATGTCGAACAGTCTTCGATTGCG
>JAQBZS010000447.1 GCA_027622115.1 Planctomycetota bacterium
GTGGTAGAAGTCCAGACCCAACCCGTCCAGAGGCAGGCGTTGCGGGTCCAGTTCTTCCAACTGCTCGCGAGTAGTTGTCCAGGACCGCTTTGATGCAGCACGCGTTGTAAGCGTTGATATAAAAGGCGATCTGGTCGGCCCGATCCATGGCCTTCAAATCCGCATCCGCCTGCCACGCCATGAAGGCATTGAATCGAGCAATGTCTTGTTTGTTCTTGGCCAACGCACGGTAATCGAAGTAATCACCTTTCACGTATTTCTTGAGGATGTAGTCATAATCCTGCGGTTGCCCTTTGACCGAATCGCCCGACTTGGGTTTCGCCGGCTTTGAATCGCCAAAGCATTCGAGCGCCGATGTCGAAGTGAAGAAGAGAGTGAAGCAAACGGTGGCCACGTGCGCGAGTTTCTGCATTCGAGATGTCTCCCAGAAGGTTGAGGTCAACAGACACCGCGTCGCATGCGCGTCACGCCGAACCGGTGCCCAATTATCGACAGCCGCACCAGCCTAGCATAAGGAAACCTGCGCACGAAAGCGTCGTACATAAGGCTGGCTAATCGACCGTTCGTGTGCTGACAGTGGATTGCCAAAGTCACGCGATCGTCATCAACAGCAGCCCGCCTGTGATTTGATCAGCACTTCGGGTTTGCGGATCATCAGCATCCGTTTGAGCCCGTGTTGATGTCGGCTGCCGTCAATTGACCGTTGTGCAACGACGTGGCCACCAACACTGCGTCGGCACCGGCGTCTTCAAATGCGGCGATGTCCGCGACCCTCGAGATTCCGCCACCGGAAATGATGCGAATTTCTGGGTGCTTGGCTCGAAGTTCACGACAGAGTTCGAGCACCATTGGCCCCTTGGAAGTTCCGACCGCCGCGAGATCGAGCACAATCAATTGCGTAACACCGGTTTGGATTGCTTCATTCGCGATGCCAAGTGGCGTTGGATCCGACCACGCGGCCAAATCGCCCAACGGCCGACCCTGCTGCAGGTCCAGACTGAAGATGATCCGAGAGGGATCAATGTCGGCAGCCAACTCGGACAGCAATTGCGGATTGGGAATGGACTCCAGCCCCACGATCACGGATTGAATTTGCAGACGCATCAGTTCTGACGCAAGTCTTGTTTCGCGCACGCCGGCATCGACCAGTAGTCGAAAACCGTGCTCAGTCAGCGATTGAATCGATTTCGCGTTCAATCGCGCATGCACAATCGAGTCCAAATCAGCGACGTAGAATTCGTTCAATCCGAAGCGTTCACGGATCGCCATCGCGACGTCCAATGGGACCGCCGATTCGCAAATCAGACTTTCAATCGGGCGATAGTCGTCACGTTGACCGGCGACGCCACGGACCACAACATGATCCAAGATATCCAGCACCGGTAACACTTGAATCGGCATGAGTGTCTCACGTGGGGCGAGCGAATCGGGGTCAGGCTTACGTATTTCAGATTTGGCGGGCATTCGATCCGGAATCACCATCCACGGAAAACCGCAAAATCTGAAATCCGTAAGCCTGACGCCCCAGTCTCCGACTCGCATGTTTCTCGAAGGTATGTCAATTCAATTACAACGCCCGAAATTCAAGAGAGTGGCGAGGCAGCGATTCCGTATTACGGCGAAATTGGCGAATTGAACTCCGATCCAAAGAACGACGGAATTGAGGACTTGGGGGTCAGGCTTACGACTTTCACATTTGGCGGGATGAGGTTCTTGATGAATCCGAAGCCCAACGCCCGCCAAATCTGAAAGACGTAAGCCCGACCCCGCAAAGCGTCTTGCGAGCAGCGACGGGCTGTCCGCCAATCCTCGCTACCGACGATCGGCGTCATGGCCGCATTGACGAAGTTTTGCCGACAGGAAATCGTAAGACTCCTTAACAACCGTCGGGGCCATGTGCGAATGACGGCTTAGCTCGACATTGACCGGGCCGGCGTATTCGATGTCCACGAGCGTCTGAATCACGGCATCGAAGTCGATCTCCCCCTCGCCGAATCGCAGGTGCTCATGCACGCCTCGCACCATGTCCTCGATGTGGATGTTGAGAATACGATCCTTCCAGCGGTGAAGATGGTCGCTGACCGGTCCGTCTTCCAGACATTGCACGTGACCAATGTCGATGGTCAGCCCCAACTCGGATGGCCCGATCGCTGCATCCAGTTCCGCGAATCGCTCGAATGTATCGATAAACATCCCCGGTTCCGGCTCGAAGGCCAACGAGACGCCGCGCTGATTCGCGGCATCAATCAACGGACGAATGTGGTCCGCCAAGATTTGGATTCCGTCTCGCTTGGAATTGGGACTCAAGCAGCCGGACCAGAACGACACCGCTTCCGCCTTGAGTTCGGCCGCGATGTCGATGCACCGCAGCAAGAAGTCGATCCGTAATTCTTCATGGGGACCAAAAAACGTGGGCTCGTGCTTCTGCTGTGGATCGAGCAGAAACCGAGCCCCTGTTTCGATAACGCACTTCAAACCCAGCCGCCGCAACAGTGCGCGAGTCTCGATCAATTCGCGCGACAAGGTTGGCGAAAACGGGTCCAGCCAATAGTGGTCGACGGTGATCGCCACGGCTTGGTAACCAACGTCCGCAATCAATTGCAACGCGTCCGTCAAACGGTGATTGCAAAGCCCATTGGTATTGTAACCGAGTCTCACTGGCCTTTGACTTTGTTGTGGGCACCCGAGAAAAACTTCACGAACGGATTGTTCGCCGCGTTGCCCTTCGGCTGTGAAGTCGTGGTCTTGGAACCCGGATTTCCAGGTTGATTGGCACCCGGATGTACGCCGGGGCCGGCGACGGTTTCGGTTTTCTTTTCAGGGCTCACTCCCGGCGACACGGACTTTGCCGGGTTTGGATCGACGACCCCCTGCGTTTTCGCCGGTGTGTTCGACACAGACTTGTTGTCGGCGTTGCTCATGGTTTTGGTGTCTCCGCAGCCGATTAACAATCCCAATACGATGGTAAAACCGAGCAATTGCTTCATGAAATCATCCTTGTGATCGAGGTGTGACCGCTGAGTCGGCAATGTCTGCAGCCGACCGCGTGGATTACGAAAACCGATTGTCGCGAATCCCCAAGGACCGATCCAGCGTACGCGCCAATCCGCAAGACCGACGGAGCGAACCCGCTTTATTTCGGAGCCACAAATTTGAGTCGATTCGGGATTGGCTGATTCGCCGCGGTCGCGTCCAGCAATGACTGAGCGGTCGCTCGCACGACATTTCCACGCGGCAACTCAACCGTGAGTTTTCGCAGATCATCGATCGCGTTGTCTTTCTTCTTGTGAAGATCAAGCCATGCCATGCCCAGCCGGTGATATTCCGTCTCGAACATCTTTGGCGAATCGCGGATGAGCGCCGGGAGACGTACTTCCAAAGATTGACCGTTGGCGTTCGTCCGCAAGTAGATGTCGTGATAGAAGGTCGGTCGCTGTTGACTCAACCCCGTCAATGGCGGGGCGGCGTCGCGGTGTTTCCAGGGAACATGAACCCGAATTCGCGGAAGACTTGCCACGATGTGACCAGCGCGAACGGCCTCGATTCCGATCAGGTAAATGTTGCCGGGAACAAGCTGCATCTTCCCCACGCCGCGCTGACCAACGGGCCACGATGTCTCGTTGACCTGCACTGTCTCGGTCACGATCGACGGCGACATCGTCGACATGCCCGGATGTTGAGTCGGAGCGGACAACGTCAGCTTGACGTTGTAGTGATCGACGGCGGTTTGCGGGGGGCTCTTCCACGTGAGTTCGAACTGATCGTCGACGGCATCCCAATCCTGCACGTTCGCGGACAACTGCGACTGCACGAACATGATGGGATACCGGATCACTTCCCCTTCCTGCAATTCGATCACTGCGGGAGGCTTGTTCGCATCGACCGACCTTGGATCGCGGGCGTCGGCGATCTGCAATCCCTCATTGGATTCCATGAGTAAATCCCACCGGTTCCCGCTTTCCTCGAAGTTCGCGGTTGGAACCAAGACTTCGACCAGCACCGGCATCTTGGGTAGCCCTTCGATCCGCACGAAGCCGTTCTCGTTAGTGACGCCGTAACGGCACTTGTTGCGATCTTGACCACGGTATCCGAAGGAGTCGTACGGCTCCTCCAGCATCGGCTGTGTCGCGTAGAGAAGCGTGTCAACTTGAATGCCGAATCCGGGCTGCGGCGGTCGTTGCTTCTTAACCAGCACGTGGATGCCTTGAACTCCCTGCAACCTTTGTCCGCGCTTCACGAAGCGGAATTCGACTCCACACTTCCCAGATCGAACGTCCTCGTCGGCCGGCTGCCAGGTCTGTTTGAGGTTGTTCCAATCGAATGGAGGTGGCGGCAGGACGGGTCGTAGTTCGACCGGTATGGGTTCCTGGCCGACTCGCTTCAGCATGTCGTTCATGCCGGCCCAATCTCCCTGCAACAATCTCAGTTTGGCGAGTGACAGACCGGCCTTGTTCCACAACTCAGACAGACTTCGCTTCGCTGTGCTCGAAGGCGATCTTCATGGCCGCGTCGAGCGTGTCGTAGTTCTCGTCGGGATCCTCGCGATTCCATAGGGAACTGTAGCTGTTGGATGGGGCGGACCACTTCAACTCGCTGGACACCAATCCGTTGCGGATGATCGTGGCGAGTTGCCAAGCGACTTGTGGATTCGGCTGCTTCTTCAATTCACGGCGATAGAGTTCCTTGATCGCTTGAGTGGGCGGGTGGATGTGTCCCAGATTGTAAATTCGCTTCATATCGGCCAAGTACATCGGGATATTGGAGTCGAACGGATCTCGATCGATGATCTCCTGGAGCGACGTGGTTCTCTCTTTTCCGGCTTTCACCTCGATTTCGACGATTGCGTTGACCGCGCTGCGACGAACTTGGGCGGAACCGCCAGTTGCGAATCGACGGAGCGCGGGCATCGCATCCGAGCCCATCCCGCGAAGCGCGTTGACCGCGGCACCGCGAATCTGCTCGGTCTCCTGCTCGTCCTTCCCGACGTGTTCCAGCAGCGGCACCAACTCGGCTGACGCCCATGACATCTTTCCGAGACTCATGAACAGGATGGTTCGAATCGGCACGTTCCACGTCCAACCGTCGGGTTCCTTCGCAGCTTTGTTCTTTGCCAGTTTCAACAACTCCGGCAAGACGGGGCGAGCGGCGGCACCCATGTCGGCGAGCGTCTTCAAGGCATAGCCCGAATGGCGATGGTTGTCCCGAACCAGCCGAGCCAACGCAGGCACGGCGGCCGCACCCATTTCGGCCAGCGCCTTCTTCGCGTTTTGCGATTCGCCAAACTTGCCAGCGTCCCAGACGTGAATCCACTCCTCAGCGGTTCGCTGGGGTTCGTCTGCGGCGGTTTGCGAAACGCCCATCGTGAGCAACATGCCGACGATCAGTACACGCGACGCCAGCGATCGTTGACTCGACATGGATTAAACCCTTCTGCTCCAAAGAAAATCAAAACGCAAGTATTGATCGTAAAGCCGCTTCCATGATGGTCGTCGAGCATCAACTCCAAATCCGGCCAGCCCACGCCGCTCACACTCGCTCAAGTTCCGCCAGATACGGTCGCAGAAATCTGGGCATGTCGCTGCGACCACCGCGATGGTAGTCGTCAAGAATTGACTGCACCACCACTTCGACTTCAACGCCGCGCACGTCGATGAGGTACTCGAACAGCAATTCGGCGAGTCGAATCAGCGAGATGCCGTACGCTCGGCCTTCGGACTGATACAGCCAATCGCCGAGCGCCATGAATTCCGCGAATGGCGAATCACGGCCCCAAATCAGCGGCGTGGTGCTCACGAAGTTGCCGCTGTTCGGGATCATGTCCCAAAACCGCGCGAAGCGTCGAAAGCGGCCCATCGTTGTGGCGCTGATCAGATTGTTTTGCAGAATGTCGTACGGTGGGTCCGATCGATACACCATCCCACGGTCATCGTCGTGGCGAATGATGGGCGTGCCTCGCAGCCGCTTGAGAATGCCCACTTGGATTTCTTGGGGATCCATCGCAACCAATCGATCAAACCCCTCGGCGAAACTCTCGATGGTTTCGCCCGGCAAGCCCACGATCAAATCGGCGTGGATATGGACGCCGGTGTCTTCTCGCAAGAATCGCAAATTGCCCTCCAGCCGATCGACGTCTTGATTGCGGCTGATGAGTCGCGACACATCCGGATTCAATGTTTGGACCCCGACTTCGAATTGCATGGCCCCCGCTGGGAATTCCGAGATCACGTCGCGAATGGATTCCGGCAGTCGGTCCGGAAACATCTCGAAATGCAGAAACATGTCTGGCGTGTAGCGTTCGAGGAAGAACTCCAGAATGCGGCGGCTGACTCGCATGTTGAGGTTGAACGTGCGGTCCACGAACTTGAATCGTCGAGCACCGCGATCCAGCAGCGTCTGCATTTCGCCCAGGA
>JAQBZS010000448.1 GCA_027622115.1 Planctomycetota bacterium
GAAGTGGCGCTGTCCAACTAATGCACCATCATGAAATCGCGGCTATTAAGTAACGCCCAGAACAAGTCCTGCGCGGCTTCGACACGTTTGGTCGCTTCGTAACTCGCGAAAAACGCCTTGCCGATCGCCAATTCCTTTGCGGTCGGTGGGCGGCAAATTGACCACAAATACAGTTCGGTGATCAGCCTTTCGTCTTCCGGCTTAGCTCGCATCAATAAGGCTACTCGACCGTTGCCCGCCGCGACCCGGCTGAGGATCGACTTGCCGTTGATGAAGTGCAGGGCCTGCAACATGTTCGAACCGTCGTCACGCTCGCATTCGCACGCTTCCATGCGTTGAGGCTTACCGAACAGTGCGAGGAATTCGCTGGTCACGTTGGCGTCCGGCAGTTGTTTCGCGGTGAAGCCGGCTGGGGCTCCGCCGAAGTTTTCCGGGACGCCGGTGGCTTGCACGAGCGCATCCAGTAGCGTTTCGGCAGCGAGACGCCGCGGCACGGATCGCGAGAAGTTCAAGTCGTCATGACCGTTGGTGTCGTTGGCCACGCTGCTGCGCTGGTAGGCGTCGGACGTCACGATGCGCCGCATGAGATGCCGCATGTCGAAGCCGCTGTCGACAAAGTCCCGCGTCAGTGCGGCCAGCAATTCCGGGTTGATGGGTGGGTTGGTCGTACGCAGATCGTCGACCGGATCAATGATGCCGCGATGGAAGAAGTAGCTCCAAAAGCGATTCGTTAGGCTCTTGGCAAAGTGCGGGTTTTCGCCCGTTGTCAGCCACTTCGCATAATCGACTCGGCGATCAATCTTGTCCGCCAGTTTGGGTTCGCCGCCGCCGAGATACCGCGGCGGTTGCGGCTTGCCGGACCGAGGATTCTGCGTGTTGCCGGTGCTGATGTTGACGAGCAGCCGCTTCGAATTCCGGATGCCCGGCAGCCGGGCGTCGGCCTTGGTCGTCACCTGGTTGAAGAAGCTGAACAGTCCGTAATAGTCGTCCTGGGTCCAGTTTTCGAACGGATGTGGATGACACCTGGCACACAGCATGCGCACGCCGCAAAACACTTGAGTCGCTCGTTGGATGGAGTCGTGCGTGTCGCTGCTGACCGCGAAAAACGCGCTGGTTGGGTCTTCGGTCACGCCGCCTTGGGCCGTAAGGATTTTGCGGGCGAATTGGTCCAGCGGCATGTTGGACGCCACCGCGACTCGGAGCCATTCGCGAAAACCAAAGACCGCCGGGTCGCTCAGGCGGCCTCGCGAGTTCTGCAGCAAGTCGCCCCACTTGAGCGACCACTGATCGACAAACTCCGGGCGGGCGAACAAGACGTCGATGATCGTTTCGCGTTTCTTGGGATTCGTGTCGGCCAGGAATTCCAGGATTTCGTTGGGCTGCGGTTGAGTCCCGATGAGATCGATGAAAATGCGGCGTAAGAACGTGGCGTCGTCCGCGATTACCGAGGGCTTGATCCGCAAAGCATTCAACTTGGCGACGACATGCCGATCGATCAGATTGCGATTCGGAATCGGTGTCGGCTGAAAGTTGGGATTGGGGTTCAGCACGATGAAATTGGCCGTGGCGAAAATCCGCTCAAATCGAGCGACAATCGCGGTTTCGCCAAGATCGCTCGTGGTCACCAAGCCTTCGTCGTCCACCGAGGCGACTCGGTCGGCATTAGCGTTGAAGATGCCGAGTTTCGAAACGTCTCGCGTGCTGCCGTCGGAATAGTGCGTGATGAGTTGCAATTGCTGCTGTGAATTCGGCGCGAGCACGACTTGTTCCGGATGGATCGTGACGCGTTCGATCGTGACGTCTTGGTTGGGGTCGCTTTTGGCGCCCTCTTCAATCCAGGCCAGCAGCGATTTGTGCAGCAGGCTGCCGTGCTCGAAGCGAATCCCGCCGTTATGCGGCACGTCGCCGAGTGGCTTCGTGATCAGCAAGCTGGCCGGCGGATCGTGGCGGTTGATGCGGCGTTCGAAGAATTCCTCGGTCAAAGCTTCAAAATCCGGTGCGGGGTCGGAGCCTCGGAGCGAGAGCTTG
This sequence comes from Planctomycetota bacterium, assembly GCA_027622115.1. Classification (GTDB taxonomy): domain Bacteria; phylum Planctomycetota; class Planctomycetia; order Planctomycetales; family Planctomycetaceae; genus JAQBZS01. The sequence goes on from JAQBZS010000448.1 coordinate 2,029, forward strand.
AAGCCGTTCTTGCCGAGCGAATAGCCGTGACACGCTCCCGAATTGCAGCCGCCCTTGGACAGCACCGGCATCACGTCCTGCACGAAGCTGGATGGTTGAGCCACGTTCGGCAGCTTGACTTCGACTGGAACCAGTTGCTGTTGGCCTGCGAACTTGACGGTGATCTTGGTGGTGCCGTTCGTGAGCGGAGTGACCCATCCAAGAAGGTCGACCGAGGCGACGCCCGGGTTGCTGCTGCTGTACGTCGCCTGCGATGTGTAGTCGATGTCGCGACCATCCGTGGACTTGCCCGATGCGAGGATCGAATGCGGTCGCTGTCTGTGCGTCAGCAACATCTTTGCCGGGTGGACCGACATGTCACCGGTTGGCTTCGTTTCCGCTTGGCAAATGCTTGGCAGGAAGGTCAGCGAGAGCAACAGACCGAATAATCGATGGAGGTGATCCATGTTTAACCTTATGTTTGGGCCGTTTTGGAGGGCTGTAGTGGATTTCGCCAGAAATCCCAGTTCGGAATTCTGGCGAATCCCGCTACCGCGACGCAGCGTTGGTTAACCCGTAGGCGCAGGCGCAGGTGTTTGGGCTCCCCCCCCAAAAAAACGCCTGCGCCTACGGCTACGGGTTAAACGATGTCGGACTCCCGCCGAGTCACTTTTTCTTCACTTCGCTCTTGGGTTCTGTTGCAGGCAGTTGCTTGAGCTGAATCGTGATGTGTACGTCATCCGTGCGGTTCAGGATCGGATTGCTGGCGATCAGCTTACCGGTCGCAAACAGCTTGATCGGACCGATGTCGCCCGGCTTCTGATTGGCGGGGAACTTGATTTCGAGTTTGAATTCGGACTTGTCCGCCTTGAGAAGCATCTTGGGGACCGCGATTCCCGCCGGAAGTCCCTCGACCGTGATTGTCACATCTTCCTTGAATTCGACGCGTCGCTCCAACGTGCCGGCCAACGTAACCGTGGCGCCGAGTTTCGTATCCAGCGTCTGCTCGATTTTCACGGGACCGGTCAACTTCACCGCGATCGGGTTGAGCGTCTCGAACCGACGAACTTCGGTGTAGACGGTTCCCAGCACTTGCTGTTTGTTTCGACTCAACAGTTCGGCCTTAAATGCCAAGTTGATCGGGTCGTTTCCCAAGCTCGCGGGAACGATCACCGAAATTTCGCCGACATTCTTGGCGGTTGCCGCAGCGACTTCAGCATTCTTGGAGTCTTCCACGACTTTGGCGTTGGCCACCTTCAATTTGGCGGCAAAGTCGGCTTGAGTTTTTTCGAGTGCCGCTAGCGATCCGGTTGCCGTTTGCTTGAGTTGATTGACCTTCGCTTGAGCCGTCGCGTTTTGCGCAATGAGCGGTTTTCGCTGAGCCTCGATGCTTGCTGCGTCCAATTCGAGCAACGTCTTTTTCTTGGCGGCTTCGGCCAGTTGCTTCTTTGCGTCCGCTTCCGGCACGCCTCCGGTTTTGATCTTTTCCTGCAGGGCGACCGTCTGTTTTGCGAGTGCCGCCAATTCGTCTCGCACGGCTTTGAGTCGTTTGTCGAGCGGCTCCAAAGCAGCAACGAGTCGCGCGACTTCCGCTTCGCCGGCCTTGAGGGCAGTCTGGTCGGCAGCGAGTTTCTTGGTGGCGACATCAACGGCGGCGGTTTGCTGTTGCGTCAGTGTTGCGACAGCTTTCTCCGCAGCCACTTTGGCGTCGAAGGCTGTTTGCGCGGCTGGGTCCGGAGGGATTTCGACGTTGACCGTTTCTTGTCGCAGCGTGCGATTCGCGTCTGGATTGTTGTTCGTCCGCGGTAGCTTCTGGCTGGTCAGCAATGTCAAACGCACCGGCCCGTCGAATCCGACCGGGCGTATCGCTTCGACCGGCAGTTTGATCTTCCCTCCGAGCGTCAATTTCAGCTCCGGCGGAGTCTTGGCCCAATTCGTTCCGAACGCGATTTCCGCAGCCGACGCCAGGGCCAAGGCAACTTCCTCTTTCATCCACGGCTGGAATTCCTGCAACGGACGCCCGCTGATCGTCGCGAACTTCGTGGTCCCGGCGATTGGAGCATCAACGGCTTTGGCGCGAACCCGTGTGACGACTTGCGAGATCACCGCCTGATCGATACCGGTCATGACGACCAGCGACGCATCCTCGCCGGCGGCGATTTTCCGACCGGAAACCGTCACGCCCTTTGGCAGTTGTCCAAATTCAAGTTCAATGGCGCCTTCGTAACCGCTGCGAGTGACCTCGGCCTTGAGCACCAGCGTGCCACCGGAGGCCACGGTCGCTCGGTCGTCCGAAAGTGTCACATCGAAGTCCGGTTTGCTCGATTTGTCGGCAGTGTCGGTAACGACCAAGCGGTAGATGCAATTTGGTCCGCTCACTGAAGCGGTGTCGCTGATCACCGCAAACACGGACTCGACGCCCTTCGGCACGGTGTATTCGAGCACGGGATCGGAAGTGCCGGCAGCATCATCGTTGACGGCCAAGCGTCCGCCCTTGTCGTTCTGGATTTCGAGGATCGCGTCGATCGGCGAACGAATGCGTTGGGCGAAGATTTCAAACTTCAGTTTGGACTCCGGTTTGACCGCCACGCGATATTTGTCCTGTTCGCCGGGCTGGAGCAATCTGCCGCTGATCGCCGACGGGATTGCTGAAATCTGTTGTGGTGGCGTGGGCGACGCCGTCTCGACCAATTCGGGGATGTCGCTGACGAGCACCGCCAATTGTGCTCCACTCGACTGCTTCGGCATGCTCCACGGCACAGCGAATTGATCGCCGGTTGGTGCCGGCAGCGAAACGTGCGTTTCACCCGCAGATCCAATCAACAAGACGCCGCCGGCTTTCGCGCGAGACACGGCTGGCGGAAACACGGCATCCACCGACTGCCAATCGCCAATCTTCAAGCGAAAGAAGTTCGCCGCCGGTGCCGCATATTGGAGGTCGTGGAGCTTGAGCGTGTAGGTGCCGGCGACCGGCAGTTCGACACGGATGTGGGCATCGCCGAGCAGCGAAGGCTTCGGCATCGACCACGCGATGTGTCGGCCCTGCGGGTCATGAAGATGCAGGACGGGTCGCAACTGACCGCCGAGCCGCTGGGCTTCGACTTCGCATATCACGCGCTGCTTCGCCTGTGCCTGGAACTCGACGGCAACCACGTTGCTGCCCGTGACCGTCCCATGAACGGCGACGGGAAGTTGTTCGATCGTCTTGCCCGCTTCAAGTCGCTGTTGCGGGAAGTGGTCGGCCGCGATAACCACGCCGGAAGAGACTCCGTGGTCGGTGCCGACCCGCAGCGTGTAGAGGCCCGGCTCAACATCGTTGGCCAAGCTGACATCGACGATGATGCGATTGGCTGCCGGCTTGGGCTGCAATTCCTGTTTGGCGATTCCCAGTGACGAGACGATTCGCGGATTGGGCAGCAGTTCCGCGCCATCGATCGTGAGTCGAGTCGTGCCGCCGATCCGGAGCCCGCGAATGTCGACGCTACGGATTGAAGGCTCGGCACCTTGAATGGCTGCGGCGGGAATCAGCATCAACGCAGCAAGTCGCCGAACGAGCAACATGGTGGGTTCCGAGGAAGGTAGGCGGGAATGTCCGAGGCAGGAGAATCAGTGTGGCCAAAAAAGAAAGGGGCGTCCAGGTTGGACGCCCCTTTGATCGGCTTCGATTGAACTCCGCGAATTCCCGCCCGCGGCCGCCGAGCGTGTTGACGTCTCGTGGCCACAGCCCGCGATTCCGCAGTCTTACATCTTGGTGTTTTCCTCGATGTTCCAACCCATCTGATGCGTTCCAGCACCCTTGCCGGCCTTGTCCTGCTCTTGGTACTCGACCTTGACCTTGGCAAAGTTGAGAGTGATGTTTTCGGTCAGCCGGTCTTCGCCGCCCGAACCGCCGGTGCTGCAAGAAGTCACCATCACGTCGGTCATCGTGATCTTCAGGTATTCAACCGGATTCTCACCCGCCTTGCGGACGGTGACTTTGCATTCGGCGATGTGCTTGCCGTTGCAACAATGCAGCAGCAGGTTGGCCGTCGACTTGTCGACATACTTCGTGAAGGACAAGTCCTGCACGTTGACCTTGCCGGCACCGCCGCCGCCACCGACGTGAGCGTAACCGCTTTGGGTGCAACCCCAAGACCAAGAAAGAACGTCGATTTCTTTCCCGTGGGCCTTGTCGCGTGCTTCGCCTTCAATCCCGTCGATCTTAATGAAAGTGTCAATTGCCATCGTGCCGTCTCCCAGAAAAGGTGGTTAGAAAGTTTCGACCACGTGTCGGTCCGACAGTGTTTTTCGTTCCGTTGAGGTCTCTGTCTGACAAGGGAGTTCTCTGACCGAGCCTGCGAGTTGTTGCCGGGAATCCGACGAGTTTTGGAGTCTTTT